>NZ_JAGKRH010000155.1:0-19482 GCF_017939245.1 Aeromonas sp. PrichA-15
GAAACCATCACGCGCAATCATCAATGCAGAGGGATGGCAAACCTGCTGGCCCGAGTGAAACACTTCATGGATACCGTGTCTCCTTTCCCGGGGAATGGCTATGGCACAGCGAAGGTGTAGCACTATTGGGATCAGTTATTTAGGGAAGGTTATATAGGATGGTGGCGATTTTGGGTCATTCACCGCCGAGCCACAGGAGTCCGGTTTTTGGCACGAATTGCGCATCGTTGGCGGAAAAAATCATTTATTCCTTATGATTCATGAAATTAACCGAATCCGGCCTGCGTCAGTTTTTTTATAAAATTTCAGCGTCATTTTTCTCGGCCTTATTCCTTATTAACGGACTTTTCTCAAAATTGTTTTTCATTCGACTCTCTCCCTGACTCGATGCCCTCCCGTTGCCTCATCCGGCGGTTTAACATATCTCACTGATTATGTTATTTTATTTACCACTTTATTGCGGCAACCAAGGGCAGACCATGAGCAAGGCAAGAATCGGTATCGTCACCGTCAGCGATCGCGCCAGTGCAGGCATCTACGAAGATCTCTCCGGCAAGGCCATCATCGACACCCTGAACGCCTACCTGACCTCGGAATGGGAGCCCGTCTATCAGGTGATCCCCGACGAGCAGGATCAGATTGAGGCGACCCTGGTTCGGCTGGTGGACGATGAGCAGTGCTGCCTTGTCGTTACCACGGGGGGCACCGGGCCGGCCAGGCGGGATGTGACCCCGGAGGCCACCGAGGCGGTGTGCGATCGCATGATGCCGGGCTTTGGCGAGCTGATGCGGGCCGAGTCCCTCAAGTTCGTGCCGACCGCCATCCTGTCGCGCCAGACCGCCGGCCTGCGCGGCAGCTCGCTCATCGTCAACCTGCCGGGCAAGCCCAAATCGATCCGCGAGTGCCTGGATGCGGTCTTCCCCGCCATTCCCTACTGCATCGACCTGATGGAAGGGCCCTATCTCGAGTGCGACGAGGCCATCATCAAACCGTTCCGCCCGAAGAAATAAGCACTGGGCGGGGATTTCCCCCGCCCTTTGCTCATTTGCGCCCGTACACCTTGACCCCCGCCCTGCTCCCTTCCGAATTGCCGTACACCTCGATGCGCTTGATGCAGAGTCGGCTGCCGAGGGATTGCCACCCCGACTCCTGATCCTCTCTCAACACCTTGTCGAAATAGAGGGTCTTGCTGCGATCGTTGCCGTAGAACACCTTGACCCGCTCCAGGGTCAACTCCCGCCCAGCCTTGACCATGATGGATTTGGTCGGCCGGCAGGCGAGCATGGGAATGATGGCGGGATGATCGCCGACCCCGAGCAGAATGGTCTGCCCCAAGCGGATATCCTCGTCGGCCATGGCCGGGGGAACAGCAGCCCCCAGCAGCGCCATGGGTACGCAGATGCGCAACGCGCGGGCAAGAGTGGACGAGGAGTGAAGGGAAAACAGCGCTGACATGATGCCTCCTGAAAAAAGGAGTCATGATAAGGACCCGATGCCAGACCCAAGCTGTACTGGCCCTGTACCAGGGACCATGACAATGGCCGGAAGCCCGTGTGGGTAACGGGGGCCTGGGCCCCCGTTACCCCTGCCGGACGCGCTAACCGCCCCACATGGCCGACAGCCGCGACTCCATGGCCTCTTCCTGCTCATCCGGCAGCTCGGTGAAGAAGTCGAGTCCGGTCTGCTCCTCCACCTCATCCACCGTCACCACATAGTCCGCCAGCCGACTGGCCGAGACGTTCTCTTGCGGCAGGATGAAGGCGATGGCCCGCTTGCCCGCCAGATCCATCACCACCCGGTAGTAGGCGTGGGGCACGGTCACGCCGTTGCCGATGGCGCCATCGGAGTGGGTGAAGATGGGGCCGGTGATCACCTGCACGCTCTTGTAGGTGATGGCCCACTGCCGGGTCTTCTCCTCCAGGATGCGCCAGGCCCCCTGGTTGAGCGCCGGCAGTTGCGGGGTCATGTTGGTGAGCAGGAAGCTCTGTTTCATGGTGTTGGCGGTGGAGCGCATGTCCGCCGCCGGTGCCTGATGGCCGCGGTCATAGCCCGAGCCCTTGTAGTCGGCCAGGGTGGCGCGAAACTGCACCGGCACCTCCTTGTCCTCGGCGAAGGCATCCTTGCGCGGCACCTGGCCCTGGGCGCTAGCGGCCGTCATCCAGTAAGAGACCCAGTCAGAGACCTTGGTGTCGTAGTTGTACCCGGCGGCATAGCCCTCCCGGCACAACAGCTGACTGGATTGACCGGGTACCCCCAGGGTGACGTGCTCCCCGCACTGGAATCCCGCCGCCAGGCTCGGGAAGGTGGTGAGAGTGAATCCGATAGCCAGAACTAATTTATTGATATTATTCATTATTATGCCACTCCTTGTGTTAGGCGGAGTGATTTGACACCAGGTCGGATGAGTAAGGCAATCGCACAAATAGCGAGCAATCCAGAAATGTGAAGAGGACGGCAAAACCGCAAACAAGGCGCCGCCAACCGGGGGATTGTCATCCCGCCGTCACTGTGCTGAGGGGGGAATTTCTCCAGCACTATCAGAGGGATAAGGGGTCAACACCGAGGCACTCTGTCAGCACAGCGCCCGGCTCCCACCACGCACGCCCCTGGCCGGGTCAGGGAATATCGAAAAAATCCCAACGAAATAAGGGATCCTCAAGCCCGATAATTAGTCCGCGCTTGTTTGCTCGAGATCAAACGGAGCCATGAAAAGCCCTCTAGAATCAGCCCGTCAGCTATTTGGGGCACCATGAAAGGGGGCCGTTCATGGCGAAAATGCCCGCAGGATTTCTCCTTCATGAATAAGCGGGCCCCGTTGCCGGAATACATCATGGCGCCGCCTCATGCCACGCTTCAAATAACGATGACGACAGACCTTTCATAACAATTAATCCAGTCTGGCACCGCGTACCCTGCGTTTCCAACGATGCCATTGACGAGGCCTTCCTGCCGGAAGGCCAGGAATGGCCGTGCTTTTCAATCAGGATAAGGATGCATGATGAAAAAGTCCCTGCTGGCTGGCGCCCTGCTGCTCTGCCCTGCCGCCTTTGCCGCCACCACACACTGGGAATACAGCGGCGAGGCCGGCCCGGCGAAATGGGCCAGCCTGACCCCGGAATATGGCCAGTGTGCCGGCAGCAACCAGTCGCCGGTCAACCTCTCGGGTCTGGTGAAGGCCGATCTGGCCCCCCTGCAGTTCCACTATCAGGCGGGTGGCAAGACGCTGGTCAACAACGGCCACACGGTGCAGGTCAACTATGCCCCCGGCAGCACCCTTGAGCTCGACGGCATGCGCTTCGAGCTCAAGCAGTTCCACTTCCACGCCCCCAGCGAAAACCTCATCGAAGGCAGGTCCTACCCCCTGGAGGGTCACCTGGTCCACGCCAACGCCAAGGGGGAGCTGGCGGTGGTCGCCGTGATGTTCGAACCGGGCCGGGCCAATGCCGCCCTGAGCCAGGCCTGGCAGGCGCTGCCAGCCAAGGCGGGGGAGAGTCACGAGCTCAAGGAAGGGGTCTCGGCAGAGGCACTGCTGCCCGCCAAGCGGGACTACTACCGCTTCAGCGGGTCACTGACCACCCCGCCCTGCTCGGAAGGGGTGCGCTGGCTGGTGATGAAGGAGCCGGTGCAGGTCAGTCAGGCCCAGATCGATGCCTTCAAGGCGGTGATGCACCACCCCAACAACCGCCCCGTCCAACCTCTCAACGGGCGACTGGTGCTGGAATAAGGGGTTATCTCACCGATTCACGCAATAAAAAGAGGGCCTGTTGGCCCTCTTTTGCATCTTCCGCAAAGGTGTTTACAGGCTGGCGGCAATCTTTGCCCCCAGAGCAGTGCTGTTCAGCACCCGCTGGCTATTAACTGCCAGGGAGTTGCCACCGGTCAGCTCGCACACCCGGACGACCGATCACAGGCTGGCAGCGATGCGCGCCCCCAGCGCGGCGTTGTTCAGTACCAGCTGGATGTTGGCCGCCAGGGAGTTGCCGCCGGTCAGCTCGCACACCCGGGCCAGCAGGAAGGGGGTGGATTCCTTGCCCTTGACCCCCTGCTCGTCCGCTTCCCGCAGCGCCTGCTTGATGGCCGCGTCGATGTCCGCCTTCGGCATCGCAAACTGGGCCGGGATGGGGTTCGCCACCACGGCACCTCCCGCCAGCCCCAGCTCCCACTTCAGGCGCAGCGCCTCGGCGATCGCCGCCGGGGTGTCGAGGCGGTAATCCACCTTGAAGCCGCTCTCCCGGGTATAGAAGGCGGGCAGCTCCTCGGTCTGGTAGCCGATGACCGGCACCCCCTGGGTCTCCAGGTACTCCAGGGTCAGGCCGATGTCGAGGATCGACTTGGCACCGGCGCAGACCACGGCCACCGGGGTCTGGGCAAATTCCTGCAGGTCAGCCGAGATGTCGAAGGTCTCCTGGGCGCCGCGATGCACGCCGCCGATGCCGCCGGTGGCAAACACCCGGATCCCGGCCATGGCGGCCACTATCATGGTGGAGGCCACCGTGGTGGCCCCCATCCCCTTGTTCGCCAGCACGAAGGGGATGTCACGGCGGCTGCACTTGATGGCGGCGTGGCCGGCCTTGCCCAGCGCCTCCAGGGCCCCCGCATCCAGGCCCACCTTGAGGCGGCCGTCGATGATGGCGATGGTGGCCGGCACGGCGCCGTTGTCCCGCACCACCTGCTCCACCTGGCGCGCCGTCTCCACGTTCTGCGGATAGGGCATGCCGTGGGAGATGATGGTGGACTCCAGGGCAACGACGGGTTTGCCGGCGGCAAGAGCTTCGGCGACGACCGGTTGGATATCGAGGTAAGCGTTCAACATGGGTACTCCTCCAGCATGCGTTCAACGGCGGCCTTGGATAGGCCGGAAAAGACGGTATCGGAACAATTGACGGTGAGGGCGGCGCAGCCGAGGGCGAACCGGGTCGTCTCGACGATGTCCTGCTCCTGCAACCAGGCGTGGGCCAGCCCTGCCATGAAGGCATCGCCGCCGCCGGTCACGTTGACGACCGGGCTGCCGAGCACGGGCAGATGGCCCTGGCACGCCCCGTCGCTATAGAAGATCCCCTGATCCCCGAGGCTCAGGAAGAGCCGCTGCACCCCGGCACGGTGGAACCAGGCCGCCGCCATGGGCCAGGTGTCGGGCCCGCCGATGGTGAAGCCACACAGCTGCTCCGCCTCGGTGCGATTGGGTTTGAGGGTGTGGATGCGGTGCAGCCAGGGGCGGATCTTCTCCACCTTGGCGACCGACACGGTGTCCACGAAGATGATGTGCTCCCCCTGGCGCTCGAACAGCCAGTCAAGGGTGTGAGTGGCGAGGTTGGTGTCGAGCACCCAGAGCCGGGCCGCACCGAGAAAACCGCTCAGGGGGGCAAGCCGGGCCGGGGTGAGCTGCTCGATGATCCCCATGTCGTTGACGGCGCAGCTCATCTCGCCGCTGCCATCGTGCAAGCTGAGGTAGCAGGAGGTCGCCTGCCCCTCCAGCACCAGCACCTGGCGCACGTCGACGCCGGCGCGCTGGCTCACCTCCAGCAGGTGGTGGCCGTATTGATCGTTGCCCACCGCGGTCAGCAGCCGGGTGTCGGTACCGAGCCGCGCCAGGTTCTCGGCGATGTTGCGCCCCACCCCGCCGGCCGAGGTGCGCACCTTGCCGGGGTTGGAGTCGCCGATGCGCAGGTTGTCGTGGCTACAGCCGCAGATATCCATGTTGGCGCCGCCGATCACCACGGCATAGGGGCCTTCTCGCAGCACATAGCCGCGCCCCTGCACATAACCCTGGCGCATCAGGCTGGAGATATGGCTCGCCAGCGCCGAGCGACTGATGCCGAGCCTGTCTGCCAGCTCCTGCTGGGCAATCATGGGGTCCTGGCGCAGCAGGGCGAGGATCTCTTGCTCACGTTCCGTCATAGACAAACATCCAGTTACAAACGTTTGTCCATTATCATCGAGAAACGTTTTCCCGCCACGATTGCGTGCAAGAAATGTCGGGTCAGCCACAAAAAAATCACCGGGCAAGCCCGGTGATCCCTGATGTCGATATGCGCAGCCCGCTCAGTCCAGCCGCACCCAGACCTCGCTCCCCTCCAGCCGCACCGGCCAGCAGGCGACGCTCAGGGCAGGATCGTCCAGACAGCGACCGTCCATCAGGGCGTAGCGCTGCTTGTACAGCGGCGAGGCGACCACGGGCTCCCCACCGGCATCCCCCACCAGGCCACGCCCCAGCAC
Organism: Aeromonas sp. PrichA-15; assembly: GCF_017939245.1. Taxonomy (NCBI): domain Bacteria; kingdom Pseudomonadati; phylum Pseudomonadota; class Gammaproteobacteria; order Aeromonadales; family Aeromonadaceae; genus Aeromonas; species Aeromonas sp. PrichA-15. The sequence goes on from NZ_JAGKRH010000155.1 coordinate 6,217, forward strand.
CGCAACGCCGGCCAGGGGGTCCACCCCGTCCAGGGCATAGACATGCTCCCCGAGGCGAAACAGCGCCAGTACCCGCCCCTCCAGCCAGGCGCTGCGCCCGGCCTGCTCCGGCAGCGCCGCCAGCTCGCACACCCGGTGCCACTGCCCGCAGAGCTGTGCATCGTCCTTGTCATCCTTCATACCACCTCCTTGATACTGATGGCGGGCGTGCAACCCGCTGCCCCCGCTCATACCACCTCCTTGATAGCGATATCCGGCACCCATTGCCCCCGCTCCTCACGGCGCGGCGGCGTCTCGTCCTCGGGCCGGTTGACGAAGGCCTCGAACAGCTTGAGCTTGTCCGGATCCGCCAATGTGCTCTTCCACTCGCACTGCCAGGTGCCGACTATCCCCTCCATCATGGCCTCCAGCTCGGCACCGATGCCGAGCCTGTCCTCGATGATCACCGACTTTAGGTAGTCGAGCCCCCCTTCCATGTTCTCCATCCAGACCGAGGTACGTTGCAGCCTGTCCCCGGTGCGCACGTAGAACATCAGCAGCCGGTCGATGTAGCGGATCAGGGTCTGCTCGTCGAGATCCGTGGCGAACAGGTCGGCGTGGCGCGGCCGCATGCCGCCGTTGCCACACACATAGAGGTTCCAGCCCCGCTCGGTGGCGATGACGCCGATGTCCTTGCTCTGGGCCTCGGCGCACTCCCGGGTGCAGCCTGAGACCGCAAACTTCAGCTTGTGGGGGGCCCGCAGCCCCTTGTAGCGGTGCTCCAGGGTCTGGGTCAGGGTCATGGAGTCCTGCACCCCGTAACGACACCAGGTGGAACCCACGCAGGACTTCACGGTGCGCACCGACTTGCCGTAGGCCTGACCGGTCTCAAAGCCCGCCGCCACCAGCTCGCCCCAGATGGCGGGCAGCTGGTCGACCCGGGCGCCGAAGAGATCGATGCGCTGGCCGCCGGTGATCTTGGTGTAGAGGCCGTACTTGCGCGCCACCTCGCCAATGGTGATGAGCCCCTCCGGGGTGATCTCCCCCCCCGGGATGCGCGGCACCACCGAATAGGTGCCGTCCTTTTGCAGGTTCGCAAGGAAGGCGTCGTTGGTATCCTGCAACGCGCGGTGGGGCTTCTCCAGCACGTGCTCGTTCCAGAGGGACGCCAGGATGGAGGCCACCGTCGGCTTGCAGATGTCGCACCCCAGCCCCTGGCCGTGCTTGTCCCGCAGCGCCTCGAAGCTCTTCAGCTCGCCCACCCGGGCCAGGTGATAGAGCTCCTGACGGCCGTAGGCGAAGTGCTCGCACAACCCCTTGTCCGCCTCGACGCCAAGATCCGCCAGGGTCTGATCCACCACTTGCTTGAGCAGGTTGCTGCAACCGCCGCAACCCGTGCCGGCCTTGGTGCAGCTCTTCACCGCCGACAGCTCGTGATTGCCCGCCCGAACGGCGGCCACCACGTCCCCCTTGCTGACGTTGTGGCAGGAGCAGAGGATGGCGCTGTCCGGCAGCACCAGGGGCGCGGGGGCGGCCCCGACCTCCCCCACCAGCAGGGAGAGCGGCGGCTGGGGCAGCGCCACCCCGTTCTGGTAGTACTGCAGCAGCCGCTCATAATCGGCCCCGTCCCCCACCAGGATGGCGCCGAGCAGGCGATTGCCCTCGCCGTCGGTCACCAGCTTCTTGTAGATGCCGTTGACCCTGTCCAGCAGCAGCAACTCCTGGGCGCCGGCGGTGTTGGCGTGGGCATCGCCGATGGAGCCCACGTCCACCCCCATCAGCTTGAGCTTGGTGGACATGTCGGCCCCGATAAAGCGGGTCTCGCCGCCGCACAGACTGGCCACTGCGGCCCGGGCCATCTGGTAGCCGGGAGCCACCAGGCCGAAGATGCGCCCCTGCCAGAGCGCGCACTCGCCGATGGCGAGGATGGCGGGATCCGAACTGTGGCAGCCGTCGTCGATGCAGATGCCGCCGCGCTCCCCGACCTCCAGCCCGGATTGCCGGGCCAGGGTGTCGGCGGGTCGAATACCGGCGGAGAACAGCAGCACGTCGGTCTCAATGTGAGTGCCGTCCTTGAAGCGCAGGCGATGACGGGCCTGCTCCCCCTGCTCGATGCACTCGGTGGCTTTCTCCACCAGCACCTCGACCCCGAGGGCCTGGATCTTGTCCCGCAGCACGGCGCCGCCGCTCTCGTCGAGCTGCACTGGCATCAGCCTGGGGGCGAACTCCACCACCTGGGTCTTGAGGCCGAGCAGGCGCAGGGCGTTGGCCGCCTCCAGCCCCAGCAGGCCGCCACCGATGACCACGCCGCTGCGGGCCTGGGCGCAGGCATCGCGGATGGCCGCGAGATCTCCCAGGGTGCGATAGACGAAGCAGCCCTCCCGCTGATGACCGGGGATGGGGGGCACGAAGGGGACAGAGCCGGTCGCCAGCACCAGACGGTCGTAAGGGAACTGCTCGCCGTTGGCCAGCGTCAGGGTGCGGGCCGCCCGGTCGAGCACCTCCACCTCGGCCCCCAGTCGCAGCGTTATGCCGTGCTCTTCATACCAGGCGGGATCCGCCATGCGCAGGGCCTGGGGCGCCTTGCCACCGAATACCTCGGAGAGGTGCACCCTGTCATAGGCGGCGTCAGGCTCGGCGCCAAACACCGTCACCTCAAACCGCTCGAGGCCGCCCGCCGCCACCAGCTGTTCGACGAAGTGATGACCCACCATGCCGTTGCCCACCACCAGCAGCCGTTGCTTGTCGGCCGTGTCGGCGGAACCACTGTTCTGGCGACCGAGCAGGCCCATGCCGTCCTCTGTCACCCACTGTTGCTCTTTGTCAGTCATGTCTCTCTTCCTTGAATCCGGCGGGCTCAGGCGCGCAGCTTGCTGCGCACCTGCCCGGCTGCCTTGAGGGGGGTCACCTTGCGCTGCTTCTCGTAGAGGAAGCGCAGCACCTGCTGGCGCAGCTTGTGGTAGTGGGGATCGTCCGCCAGGGCGACCCTGTCTCTGGGCCTTGGCAGGTCGACGGTCAGGATCTCACCGACCGTGGCGCTGGGGCCATTGGTCATCATGACGATGCGATCGGAGAGCAGCACCGCCTCGTCCACGTCGTGGGTGATCATGATGACGGTGTTGCCAAGCTCCGCCTGGATCGCCATCAGAGCATCCTGCAGATGGGCCCGGGTCAGGGCATCGAGGGCGCCGAACGGTTCGTCCATCAGCAACACCTTGGGGGAGAGCGAGAGGGCGCGGGCGATGCCGACCCGCTGCTTCATGCCCCCCGACAGCTCGTGGGGCATCTTCTGGCTGGCGTGATCCATCTGCACCAGGGAGAGGTAGTAGTCCACCCGCTCCGCCACCACCCGCTTGTCAGACGCCACCTGGGCCACCGCCAGCGCCACGTTCTGCTGGACGCTGAGCCAGGGCAGCAGGGCGTGGTTCTGGAACACCATGGCGCGCTCGGGCCCCGGGCCCGCCACCTCGCGACCATCGAGAATGATGCCCCCCAGGGTCGGCTCCAGCAGCCCGGCCACCAGATTGAGGACGGTGCTCTTGCCGCAGCCCGAGTGACCGATGAGGGAGACAAACTCCCCCTTCTCGATGCGCAGGTTGACCCGGTTCAAGGCCTCGAAGCTGCCCTGCTCCGTCTCGAACGAGATGCCGACGTCGCTTATCTCCAGATAACTCTTCATTGGCTCTTCTCCTGCCTGAATAGAAATGTGATTAACGCAGCACCTGGCGCTTGTCCTGAAGCAGGACCACTGCTGCAGGGCCTGTGCTGCCTCGGTTTCCCGTGGGCGTTCCTAGCGCAATACCTGGCGCTTGTCCCAGGACAGCCACTGCTGCAGGGCCAGCATGCCCCTGTCCAGGGCACAGCCGATGAGGCCTATGGTGATCACCGCCACCATGATGCGGGCCAGAGAGGCCGAGCCACCGCTCTGGAACTCGTCCCACACGAACTTGCCGAGCCCCGGGTTCTGGGCCAGCATCTCCGCCGCGATCAGCACCATCCAGGCCACCCCCAGGGAGAGCCGCAGCCCGGTGAAGATCATGGGCAGGGCCCCGGGCAGCACGATGCGCCGCACGTGGGTCACAAAGGAGAGGCGCAGCACCCGGCTGACGTTGTGCAGATCCCCATCCAGCCCCGCCACCCCCACAGCCGTGTTGATCAGGGTCGGCCAGAGGGAGCAGAGAGTCACCGTCAGGGCCGAGGTGAGGAAGGACTTGGCAAGCCAGGGGGCGGGATTGGCGTAGAGGGCGCTCACCACCAAGGTGATGAGGGGCAGCCAGGCCAGCGGCGACACCGGCTTGAGCAGCTGGATCACCGGGTTGGCGGCGCGATAGAGCCCCTGATTCATGCCGAGCAGCACCCCGCACGGAATGGCGATCAGGGTCGCCAGCGCGAAGCCGCACAGCACGGTGAGCAGGCTGGTGGCTATCTGATCGAAGAAGGTGGGGCGTCCTGTGTAGGGACGCAGCTTCACCTCGGCCGCCGGATCCGCCGCCAGCCTTGCCGCATTGCGCACCTGCTGTCGTTCGAGGAAGGCCGCCGCCTTCTCCCGCTCCTGCAGATGCTCCTGCCCGAGGGACCAGAGCTGGCTGGCGGTGGCGAGCGGCCCCGGCAGGGTGCCCAGACTGGTCTGCACCTGGCTCGCCCCCCACTGCCAGAGGCCGAGGAAGAGCAGCACGCCGAGCAGGGGCTGCACCATGATTTTCCAGTTGATGGCTTTTAAATGGATGAGGGGCCATGTGTGTCGTTTCATCGGGATCTCCTTGCTCATTGCACCCGCTCATCGCCCTTGAGGCCGATGGCGAACTGTTGCAGGTAGGCGTTGGGGTGGCGGCCGTCGTAGATGAGGCCGTCGATGAAGCCATCCTGGGGGCCGCGATAGCCCTGCTCGCTGGCAAAGTCGGGGAAGTCGGTGGCCTTGAGCTTGCCCTCGGCGATGAGGGCCTCGGCGGCCTGGCGATAGACGTCCGGTTGATAGACGGCCTTGGCCACCTGCTCGAACCAGGCGTCCGGTCTGGCCTCGGGGATCTGGCCCCAGCGCCGCATCTGGGTCAGATACCAGATGGCGTCGGAGTAGTAGGGATAGGTGGCGTGGTGGCGGAAGAAGACGTTGAAATCCGGCACCTGGCGCTTGTCCCCCCTGGCGTACTCGAAAGTGCCCGTCATGGAGCTCGCGATCACCTGCTCGTCCGCCCCCACGTACTCGGGTCTGGCCAGCAGCTTGGCCGCCGCGCGCCGGTTGCCGTTGTCGTCTGCATCCAGCCACCAGGCCGCCCGCAGCAGCGCCTTCACCAGCCGCACATGGGTGTTGGGGTGACGTTCGGCCCACTGCCGGGTGACGCCGAACACCTTCTCCGGGTTGTTGCGCCAGATCTCGTTATCCGTGATGACGGGCACCCCTATGCCCCTGGCGACCGCCTGCTGGTTCCAGGGCTCCCCCACGCTGTAGCCGGCGATGGTGCCCGCCTCCAGGGTGGCGGGCATCTGGGGCGGCGGCGTCACCGACAGCAGCACGTCCGCCTGGCGCTGGCCCGAGTTGTCCCCGAGTTGGGGGGCATAGAAGCCGGGGTGCAGGCCGCCCGCCGCCAGCCAGTACCTCAGCTCGTAGTTGTGGGGGGAGACGGGGAAGACCATCCCCATGTTGAAGGGCTTGCCCCCCTGGCGGTATTCCGCCACCACGGGCTTGAGGGCGGCGGCGCTCACCGGGGGCGGCACCTGGCCCGCCTGCGGCCTGGGCAACTGGGGCGCCATGGCGGCCCAGACGCTGTTGGCCACCGTGATGGCGTTGCCGTTGAGATCCATGGCAAACGCCGTCACCAGCTCGGCCTGGGTACCGATGCCGATGTGGGCCGCCAGGGGCTGGCCCGCCAGCATCTGGGCACCGTCCAGCTCGCCGTCTATCACCCGATCCAGCAGGATCTTCCAGTTCGCCTGGGCTTCGAGGGTGACGTAGAGTCCCTCATCCTCGAAATAGCCACGCTCGTAGGCCACCGCCAGCGGCGCCATGTCGGTCAGCTTGATGAAGCCGAGCCTGAGCTCCTCCTGCTCCGGGGCTCCCAGTGCCAGCACCGGCAGCGACAACGCCGCCAGCAGCAGTCCCGCACATCCTTGTCGTCCGTTCATTGCATCTCCTCCCTCGGTTCCGGGTCAGGGCCATGGCGCCAGGCTGCCTGGAATCGCAGTGCCACCTCGTTGCAGCGCTGCGACCCAAGGTGCGTCGCGACCAAAAAAAAGCCCCGCCGATCCGGGATCGGCGGGGCTTCTTTGCCCTGTTGCGGGTGAGTGGCCTGATCGGCCCCTCACTGCGCATCGTTACTTCATTGCTATCGTGTTTTTGTTATTCACTTTCCGTGCCAGCTCGTCCAGGGTGCATCAGGCGGCCCTTTGCGGTCTGTGGTGCCCTGATCCTCCCTCAAATTTGCCTCAATTAGGCGCAGTTGCACCAAAACGGTTGGCCACGGGAGCGCTCAGGCGGGCAATGCCAGCAACAGCTGCCGCGCCAGCTCCCCCAGGCTCAGGTGACGGCTCATGGCGGTGCTGCGCATCAGGCGATAGGCCTGTTCCTCGTCCAACCCCTGATGGCGCATCAGCCGCCCCTTGGCCTGCTCGACGAGCCGCCTCTCCTCCAGCTTCTGGCGCAGCTCGCTCTCGGTCTGCATCAGGGCCTGCACCATGGCGAGCTGGCTGCGGGCCAGGCGCAGCCACTGCTCCACCGGCTCCCGCTCGCCGCAAGGGTGGGGCACCAATAGCACACCCTGCCGCAACAGGGCGAGCTGGGTGTCTCCCCCCAGCCGCTCGCAGAACAAGAGGCGCGGCAGGCCGGGCCAGAGGGAGAGGCCGAGGCGCACCTCGGCGCCGAACTGTCGGCAGCTGACGAGCAGGGCGTCCCCCTGCTCCATCGGGGTCAGCAACTGGCGGGTATCGAGGATCCTGGGCTGATGACCGTAGTGGCTGACCAGCAGGGCCAGCCGATTGGCCTGACCGGGATCATCGGCGTGGATCAGCAGGCGGGAAGCGGGGCCGTCCTGACCCCGGGTGGAAAGAGTAGTCATGGCGCTCCTTGCCAACGGCTATCGCAACTTGTCTGCTGCCAATGCCGCAACATGAAGGCCAACTCTTTGAATCTACCTCCTTTTTATCTATCAGGAGGTAGTGGGGGTAGAGGGTGGATATCGGCTCAGGCGACCCGATCCAGCGCCTCCGTCAGCAGACCTTGCAGCTCGGCGCGCAGGCGCACCACCTCCCCCACGATGATCAGCACCGGGCTCTGGCCGAGCAGGGCCAGCGCGGCCTGCGCCAGCCCGTCCAGCGTGGTCTCGTGCACCTGCTGGCGGGCGCTGCACCCGGCCACCACCAGGGCCACCGGCACATCCAGTGAGGCCCCCGCCGCCAGCAGCCCCTGCCGGATCTGGGCCGCCCGCTCCAGCCCCATGTAGAACACCAGGGTGTGGCCGGCCCGGGTCAGCCCCTGCCAGCCCTGATAGTCGCGCTCGTCCATCAGGTGCCCCGTCACCAGGGTCAGGGAGCGGGCCAGTCCCCTGTGGGTCAGGGGGATGAAGGTGCTGGCGGCGCACCCCAGGGCCGCCGTGATCCCCGGCACCAGCTCGGCGGCGATGCCGTGCCGGGCCAGGTGCAGCGCCTCCTCGCCGCCCCGGCCGAACACCAGGGGATCCCCCCCCTTGAGGCGCACCACCCTCTTGCCGGTGCGGGCCAGGGCCAGCAGCAGGGCGTTGATCTCCTCCTGGGTCGGGCTCGGCTCGCCGCAGCGCTTACCCACGTCGAAGCGGGCCGCCCCCTGGGGAATGCGGGCCAGGATCTCGCTCCCCACCAGGCGGTCATAGACCACCACCTCCGCCGCCTCGATGCGTTGCAGGGCGCGCAGGGTCAACAATTCGAGGGGGCCGGGGCCCGCTCCCACCAGACTGATTTGGCTCATCTCAGGCTCCTTGTGTCCTGGCATCGCACTAAGCGGATGCCAGGAAAACATGTTTGATCAACAGCTTGTCGATTTCGGGCAGACAGGTGCCACAGTTGCTGCCACAGCCGAGCAGGGCCTGCAGCCCCGCCAGCTCGCTCACCCCCTGCCGGGTGATGGCATCGACGATGCGCTGCTCCGAGACCCGCAGGCAGGAGCAGACCAGCCGGCTCTCCCCGGCCAGGGCCTGGCTCAGGGTCTGGCTCAGGGCCCCCGCCTGGAGCGGCGTGCCGAGCAGACTGGCCAGCAGGTCGACCTTGATGTCCGGGCGCCGCCCCCCCACCAGCAAGATGCCCTCGATGCGATCCCCTGCCAGGGCCACGGCCAGCCACCCCTCCTTCATGGGCAGCCTGAGCCAGTGCCCCTCGGCCCCCAGCCGTTGCCACAGGCTCTCTGTGCTCTCTGACCAGGAGGCCAGCAGGGTGCAGTTACCCTCGGGCAGGGGGCGCCTGGCCCACCAGTCCACCGGCTCGCGCCACTCACCACGGCCACACCAGAGCCCTTGCCAGCGGGTGAGCTGCGCCCTGGCCTGCACCCGCCCCTGTTTGAACATCGGCTGGCCGGAAAGGGGATCCACCACGGGGGCGATGAGGCGGTTGACCGCCCCCTGGCTGCACTGGCTGTCGGTCCAGTGCATGGGCAGGAAGGCCTCCCCCTCCCTGAGCCCCTCATCCAGCCCCACCAGCAGCAGCGCCTCCCCGAGCCCGTTGCAAAGGCGCACCAGGTCCCCCTCCTTCACGCCAAGCGCCAGCAGGCTGGCGGCCCCCATTCGCACCCTGGGCCAGGGCTCGGCCTCCTGCAACCGGGGCACGTGGCCGGTGCGGGTCATGGTGTGCCACTGATCCCGCAGGCGGCCACTGTTGAGGAGCAGGGAGACAGCCCCTGCAAGCGGGGGCGTTTCTGGCTGCTCGGGGAAGCGCTGGGCCAGGGGCAGCAGGCGGGCCCGGCCATCCGGGGTGGCAAAGCGCCCATCCTCGAACAGGCGATCCCGCCCACGGGGCCAGTCGGCGTTGACAGGCCAGCGCAGGGGAGAAAGGGCCTCGAATTCGGCACGGGTGAGACCCGCCAGCCCGGAGATGTCGAACTGGCGGGATCCGTCGTTCTCAAAGCCGGAGAGGGCGGCATGCTCGCAGAAGATCTCGTGCTCGTGCTCATAGGCGAACCCCTCGCCAAAGCCGAGCCGACGGGCGAACCGGGTCAGGGCCCACCAGTCGGGCCTGGCCTCCCCCGGCAGGGGCAGGAAGGCGCGCTGGCGGCTGATGGTGCGCTCGGAGTTGGTGACGGTGCCGCTCTTCTCCCCCCAGGCGGCGGCGGGCAGCAGCAGGTGGGCGAGGCGCGCCGTGTCGGTGTTGGCCGTCACCTCGGAGACCACCAGCAGCTCGCAGCGACTCAGGGCTTCGCGCACCCGGTTGCCGTCCGGCAGGGAGACCGCCGGATTGGTGCCGAGCACCCAGAGCGCGCGGATCTCCCCCCGGTGCACCGCCTCGAACAGCTCGACCGCCTTGTGCCCCGGCCCGCGCACTATGGTCGGGCTCTGCCAGAAACGCTGCACCCGGTCGCACTCGGCCTCGCCAAAGCCCATGTGGACGGCGAGCTGGGTCGCGAGCCCTCCCACCTCGCGCCCTCCCATGGCGTTGGGTTGCCCCGTCATGGAGAAGGGAGCCGCCCCCGGCTTGCCGATGCGACCGCACATCAGGTGGGCGTTGATGATGGCGTTGGCCTTGTCCACCCCCTGGTTGGACTGGTTGATCCCCTGGCAGAACAGGGTGACGGTCTTGGGGGTACGGGCAAAGAGCTGGTAGAAACCGAGCAGATCGCTGCGGGAGAGGCCGCAGCTACGGGCCACCTCGTCCAACTGCCAGGCCGGATCGTCCAGCGCCCCCGCCAACGCCTCGAAGCCGCTCACGTGCTGCGCCACATAGGCCTTGTCCCAGCCATCGACATCGAGCAGGTAGCGGCACAGGCCGTTCCAGAGCGTCACGTCGCTGCCGGGTTTGAGTGCCAGATGCAGATCCCCCTGCTCCGCCGTCATGGTGCGGCGGGGATCCAGCACCACCAGCTTGAGCTCGGGGCGCCGCGCCCTGGCCTGCTGCAGGCGGCGAAACAGCACGGGATGGGTCCAGGCGGTGTTGGCACCGGTGAGCACCACCAGATCCGCGAGCTCGAGATCCTCGTAACAGGCGGGCACCAGATCCTCCCCGAAGGCGCGCTGGTGGGCCACCACCGCCGACGACATGCAGAGCCGGGAGTTGGTGTCCACGTTGGCGCTGCCCAGATACCCCTTCATCAGCTTGTTGGCGACGTAGTAATCCTCGGTGGTGAGCTGGCCGGACAGATAGATGCCGATGGCACCCGGCCCGGACTCGGCCAGGATGGCGGCAAAACGCGCAGCCAGGGTGTCCAGGGCCTCCTCCCAGCCGATGCGCTGCCCCATCCAGCGCGGATAGAGCAGGCGATCGGGAAAGGCCAGGCTCTCCAGCAGGCTGGCCCCCTTGACGCACAGGGCACCGCCGTTGGCCGGATGCTGCTCATCCCCCTGCAACTGCCAGTTGTCTCCCTCCCGGCTCAGCCGGATGCCGCACCCCACTCCGCAATAGGCACAGGTGGTCTTCATTCCCTTGCTCCTTGTCATGTGTCTGACGAGGGGCCCATAAAAAAAGCGTCCGCCCCCCTGCGGGGACGGACGCCTTTGTCCGGATGCCTCATCGTCTTGTATGGGGAAGTGACTGCAAACCCCGCGCCAGGATGCAAGGGGCGCCGCCACTGCGCATCAGGGTGTCGAGCTGCGCCGCCACGGTGCAGCCGCCCTCTTGTTGGGCCCGCCTTGCGGGAATCCGCCCCGCACGCTGGGCAAGGGGCCCACCGGGGGTATAATGCGCCGCCACACAGGAGAGAGAGATGAAAGTGTCAGATGAAGGCGCCACCGGGCAGCACCGGGCAGATGCCCGGGAGAGAGGGGACTATTGCGCCATCGGGCTGGTCAATCCCAAATCCCCGGAGAACGTGGGTGCCGTGATGCGGGCCGCCGGCTGCTACGGGGCGGACGAGGTCTACTACACGGGGCAGCGCTTCGAGCTGGCGAGGCGTTTTGTCACCGACACCAAGCAGATGGTGGAGAAGATCCCCCTGCTCGGGGTCGAGGAGCTGCTGGACTTCGTGCCCGAGGGCTGCACCCCAGTGCTGGTGGATCTTATCGAGGGGGCCACGCCCCTGCCGGATTACGTGCACCCCGAGAGAGCCTTCTACATCTTCGGCCCGGAGGATGGCACCCTGGAACCCGCCCGCTTCGCGGCGGTGAAGGAGGTCATCTATGTGCCGACTCAGGGTTGCATGAACCTGGCCGCCTCGGTCAACGTCATCCTCTATGACCGGTTGGCCAAGACGCTCAGAGCCAAAAACTGAGGGCGGGGCAAGACGTTATCTATTACGACCGGCTGGCCAAGACGCTCAGAGCCAAAGACTAAGGGCGGGGCAAGAGGGGCCCGATGACGGCATCAGGCCCGACAGCTAGGGCTGTGGCTTGTTCGCCCGCACCACCTGCTCCCTGAGAAAGTCCTGGTAGTAGTCGTAGAGCTTGTTCTGCCGATAGATCTCCGCCAGCTTGCCCTGCCTTATCAGGGTACGCATGCCGGGATCCCAGAGCCCGTGCAACTCCCTGCCCTTCGGGGTATCGGCGAAGATGGGGTAGGTCGGGATCCAGCGCAGGAATACCTGTACCAGCTCGGGGGGAAGGGAGCCTTCGGGGTAGAGGGCGCCGTCGGTCAGGTAGTAGCGGTAACGCCCCTTGATCAGCAATTGCAGCGCCATCTCGTGGCTGTCTATCTCGAACCAGCGCATCGGCTCCGGGATGAACTTGTCAAAGGCCCACCCCCTCAGCCAGAGCACCTCCTGCTCCTTGAGGCTGTGCTCCCCTGCCCAGTGCGGCAGCCAGCGCTTTTGCATCACCACGCTCACGTAGTCCGCCGAGTCGGGGTAGTCGGGCTGATGGACCCCGGGCACCTCTCCCCGATAGACCCCCATCGCCATGTCCCCCTCCTTTTGCGACACCACCGCCAGTGCCCGTTTGTAAGGCACCATGTGAAGCTTCACCTCGTGCCCCAGGGGTTCATAGATGGCTCGAACCACATCCAGATAGACCCCCTTGCCGTCCCGGTGACAGAAGCCGGTCCAGTCGTCGCAATAGACGTGTATGGTGTCTGCCCGCACGAACGAGGTGATCAGCAGGCAACAGAACAGAAAAAGACGAACCATGAATATCCTCAGTGATATGGCACTCGGCAGATGCTCACCGCCGGACGGCCCGTTCAGGCATACAGATAGCATAGAAAAACAGAGTCCCGGCCGACATTTTCCCCATTTTGCGAGCGGGTCGAGGGTTATTGTCGCCCCACAGCGTATCATGGCAAACAAGATTCATTAGTAGCCCAACTTGAGGGGAGATTCTCATGCCAACCATCAAATCCCTGCTCTGCCCCGTCGATTTCTCCGAGATGTCCAGAGCGGTACTCGACTACGCCGTCTTCATGGCCAACACCCACCAGGCCGAGCTCAAACTGGTCCACGTGGTGGATCAGCTGCACGGCTTCGACAGCTACAAGATCCTGCACATGACGGCCATCGAGATCACCCACGAGATGGAACGCCAGGCCAAGAGTCAGCTCAAGGAACTGGTCGCCTGCCTGCCCATTCCGGCCAAGTTCGAGGTCCGTTTTGGCCGCGCCGCCGATGAAATCGTCCTCCAGGCGAAGGAAGACAAGGTGGATCTCGTGGTCATGGGCAGCCATGGCCGCTCCGGCATCACCCACCTGCTGGTGGGCAGCGTGGCGGAATCCGTGGTGCGCCACGCTCCCTGCCCTGTGCTGGTGGTCCGCAAATAATCCCCGCCTGATGCGCCAAGGCCAGCATATGCTGCAATGCTGTTCACTTAAGAGAATTTGAGTTCCAGTCCACGTAGTATCAGGACAAAAAAGCGAGGGAGGCATGATGCCTCCCTCTTTCTATTGCAAGCCCCGCTGGATAATACCAATCAGATTAAAGATGTGATCTAATTGCTCTATTCTGGTTTCACTGTACTCAGTATGTCCGATCCAATCGATTTCTTGGCCCTCGCCAAGGCAGAAACCAACGCCAGGAAACGCATGCGATTCCTGGCGTTAGCACACTTTCAAGGTAACGGTTCACCCAGACCAGTTGACAGGTAAAAAATGAGACGATCGTCCGGTGATCCACTATTGCCTCTTGCGTGATCCTGTCAGCTTGGCACCATCAGGGGCATGAGCACATCCATGACCCCACCGGCCGCTTCGCCGCTGACC
>NZ_JAGKRH010000156.1:0-3217 GCF_017939245.1 Aeromonas sp. PrichA-15
AAGGCATCTTGCGGAATACTGCTTCCGGTTTAATCATCGTTTTGACCTCAAGAGCATGTTGGTTGAATTGGGGCATGCAGTCGTGGCAAGCCCTCCGATGCCATATCGGCTCTTGAAGCTGGCTGAGGGTCATGGGTAATCAGGAATCACTATAGGAAGGATTTTGTCGCTAGAATCCCAGAGGAGAATTTTTGGAATTTGGAAGGGATTTGTTGGTCGGAAATAACATCATCTGAAACTTCTTTTAGAGTGTTAGAAAAAGATGAAATTGCAAACAATAAATCTTTAACCATTTACATGCACAGGCCTGAGCTGAAAAATTATATATTGGCATTTCTAAATTCCATCGTATCGAAAGAGCTCTTGTCGTTTTTTAATCCAACAATTAGTTTTGGCGTTGGTGATGTCAATAGGCTGCCATTCTTACTTGATAAAGTTCTCTCTGATAATATCCGGTGCGCTGTTGATGAATTAATAGGAATGTCAAAAAGAGATTGGAATGAATTTGAGGTTTCGCGAGGGTTTTTGATTAATCCATTGCTCAGGATAGAAGGGAAGTATATAAAAAGCAATTATATCGATCGTGTTAATGACTGGAGTGTTATCGTTGGGCGTTGCCGGGAACTTGAGGAATTAATTAATGAAATACTTATATCTAAACTTGGCTTGGGCAAGCTATTAAATAAGCATGTATTGATTGATAAGATAACTTTAAAGACAAATCCAGCGTATCGTTATAGCATTTCATCTTCACAGGTTGATGTAAATGATCGATTCCAATCGGATACTATCGCCGAGCTGGTTTCCTATGCCATCGGCTGCATGATGGGCCGTTATTCGCTGGACCGGGAAGGGCTGGTCTATGCCCATGCCGGAAATGTTGGTTTTAACGACTTGGTGGCCGAGGGGGCTTACCAGCGCTTTGCCGCCGATGGCGATGGCATTTTGCCACTGACCAGCGAGCACTGGTTTGAAGATGATATTGCCGCCCGCATCGAGGAGTTTGTGCGTACCGTCTGGGGCGCCGACACCCTGGAAGAGAACCTGCAGTTTATTGCCGACAGCCTGTGCCTGTCTGCCATCAAGCCGCCCAAGAAAGGGGGCGAGACTTCGCGCGAGACCATCCGTCGTTATCTCTCGACCCAGTTCTTTAAAGACCATCTCAAGACCTACAAAAAGCGCCCCATCTACTGGCTGTTTAGCTCCGGTAAAGAAAAGGCGTTTGAATGTCTGGTCTACTTGCACCGTTATAACGAAGCCACACTGCCGCGCATGCGCACCGAATATGTCACGCCGCTGCTGGGCCAGATGGCCAGCCGCATCGAGCGCCTGCGCCTGCAACAAGCCGATGCCAGCACCGCCGAAGCCAAGCGGCTGGACAAGCAGATCGACGGCCTGACCAAGCAGTTAGCCGAACTGCGCGCCTTCGATGACCAGCTCAAGCACCACGCCGATATGAAGATCACCCTGGATCTCGATGACGGCGTCAAGGTCAACTACGGCAAGTTCGGCACCCTGCTCAGCGACGTCAAAGCCATCACCGGCGATAAGGGCGAGTGAGCGACTTATAGCGAAGTAGAGGGCAACTGGTTCATCCAGTTGCCCTGATGAAGGGGTAACCCTGAGTATCTAAGCGGTAAGGAGAGAGTACAGGTGGCTGAAACCATCTTTCGCTATATCAACGGTGTGTTACGCCCGTTGAAAGTTAACAAGGTGCAAGCGACGAGTCAGTCGGTAACGACTGTCAACCAGCGTCGTCAACTGCCCAAGCACACATTGGCGGCAGACCACTACCGAACACCTCATGCCTTTACCATCCCGAATGTCACCTGCCAACGTTGTGGTGCCAAGGTGTTCTACTACGAGCATCCCAATGGTGCTCGGGTATTGTTTGATCAGCTGGGGCCACCATGGCCCAAACATCCCTGTTATGAGGCGGGTCAAACAAATAGAGGTAAAGCGAGCAACGCGGCTGGCGCAACGTCGACTCCACGTTGGCTGAATGATGGCTGGCAACCGTTGTTTTATGAGAAGCAGATTTTGTTGCAATCTGGCACCGCCATACGCTTGCAGGCGAGTACGGATAACTATCAGGTGATATTTGATATCCCGTTGGTGACGTTGCAGCAGCGATATATTCAAACTGAACAGATCAGTAAATTGCTGATGCAAGCAAAAATGGCGCGCGGGAGGGTATTGATCCAGCTCCATAATGGCGTTCAGTCTTTTGAAATAGTAACAAAAAACTTTCGCCAAATATATTCAAAGGCAATGCCAACACCAAATGCGGCACCATCACCCAAAGCAATCCGAACTCCCCTGGCTTTAACTGATAAACAGCTTGCCTCGCTGACTAAATTAGATGTCAAGATCCAATGCCATCACGACAAGAAACGCTGGTTGGTTAATCTATCAAATCATGATCAACAGCATACGTTAACTTTTAAAGAAAAGACCTTCGAACCATTGAGGCCTCATATCAATGAGTTGGACGTCCTGGTAGGAAAGCCAAATAAAAAGCGTAACTGCGTCGTTTTTTTGTTGGATAGCACGCGTAGCTTTTACATTAATACTGTCATTTCAGTGGATGTTGTCAGGGCGATTAGCGCGGCACCAGAGAAGTCATTTTCTTATAGCCTTAACAGTGATATTACTGCTCAATCTGAACAACTCCAAGGGGTGACTATCTCTTCTTACTCAGCGACCAGCCTGCGATTTTGTGGATCATTAGGTGAAGAAAAAATAGAAATTAAGGTTGAGAATCGATTGTTGCGGTTAGGAGAGTCGACCAAAAATATTGCAACAGGGGATATTCTAATCTTCTTACGGCGGATTACTGATAAGGAAGAAAGTGAAGCTGATTTTGCCTTGTATATTCATAAAGCAGGGGCGGTGATATCCAATCGACCTAGAGGTTATGTTTCAAGATTACCTCATGCCGATTCAAAACATTCTCGCAGTAATAGTTCTGCAAGTAGAATTGTCGGGAATAGAGCTTTCCCGGTAACAGTTACCAGTGTAGACCTGAGCCAGGATGATCAAATTTTCCTCGAGGTGAACGACAAGCAACAGGGTATCTATTCACCAGGACGGGGTTGACGGCATCAGTTCTGCCGGGATGGGATAATCTGTCTTCTCGATGCACGCCCTGACCACGGCCCTCAACCACTCCTGTGGGCAGCGGCCCAATCGCTTGCCGGTCTCCACCAACGACAGG
>NZ_JAGKRH010000157.1:0-482 GCF_017939245.1 Aeromonas sp. PrichA-15
TGATTCATGACTGGGGTGAAGTCGTAACAAGGTAACCCTAGGGGAACCTGGGGTTGGATCACCTCCTTACCTTAATGATGACGAAGTTGTTGAGTGTTCACACAGATTGCCTTGATTCAAAGTAGTTAGAGCAAAGACCTGATGCAGAAATGCATCGGTTCTGATTCAACTTCGGTTGAATGAGAGAAGCCCGTTCGTTGGGTTGGGATGTGAATAGCGGCGCAAGTTGCTACCCAATTCAAAGTTAGCGATAACAACGAACAGCGCTAAAGGCCGCTAGCCTCGCAGGCTCGGCGTCGCCTTTACGAAAATCATTGCGAAGTGACCTTCGCAAAGCATGATTTTCGTCCCCTTCGTCTAGAGGCCTAGGACACCGCCCTTTCACGGCGGTAACAGGGGTTCGAATCCCCTAGGGGACGCCACTTCTCTTCGCAGCTCAAGAATGCAGACATAAGCAGTCATGTTTATGTCTGTTTTCTTCG
>NZ_JAGKRH010000158.1:0-1030 GCF_017939245.1 Aeromonas sp. PrichA-15
AAGAAAATCTCTTTTCTGGTCTGACGGCGCTTACTGCTGAATTCACTGTCGGCGAAGGTGAGCTGATGACTCATGATGAACCCTTTTTCATGGCTCCAGATGACAAACATGATCTCATATCAGGGACTTGTTCGCACCTTCCCTAACACCTCTTCCGCGGAGATGGTTGCCCAACACAAGCGCGGCATTGAGGAGCAACGTCGCCATGATGCGATTGCTAAGGCCGAGATTGCACGGATCAATCAGGAAGTCGACGATGAACGCAGGGCCGAGAAACAACGGTGGCGTGATGAACGGGCAGCCGTAGAAGCTAACACGCCAGATGTCACTGATGAACTTGTCACTGGACTAACCGCCATTACGGCTGCTTCTGGTCAGAAAGATACGACTAACGCGCTCGTCACTGGCCTAACAGCCGTCATTGCCGCATCTGATCAGAATGTTGCTCCCATTTCACGTTCTACTTCGAGTGTTCCGGCGCAGCCATCAGTGAATGATGGAAATAATACTTCTGCTGCTGGCGGTCATGGCATCGGTAAGTACAAAGCGCCGAAAGTGGCTTGTGATGACCATGCTTTGGGGATCGAGATGGACAAGCACTCTGCCACTATCAACGAGGGGCGAGGGATTTGTGACAATGCAAAAGCAGCGGCGAAACTTTATGAGTTCTATGCAAACTTGCTGGAAGCCAGTTGCCCCAAAAAAACAGCCGAGGTGGTACAGGCGCGTGAAGCGGTTGAGTCTGCCAAAGAAACGATCCGTGGCAGTTGCGCTGATTTCAACTATTAATTAAAAAAGACGTTCTCGAAGAAATAAAAACCCGTCCCCGTTGCTTGGGTGTCGGGTTTTTATATTTATTGCTCAGGCTCTTGCCCCCCCTTCACGCCCAGGGCGGGATCGCACTTTGTTAATGAAATTTGAACAGGCAGATCGTCTGTGATCTAATCGCGTCTCCATGCAGGAGGCACGCGCTATGACGTTGATTGAACACCTTACCCTTGTCGAAGAAACTCGCTCTGAGATCAATCGT
>NZ_JAGKRH010000159.1:0-14229 GCF_017939245.1 Aeromonas sp. PrichA-15
GTAGTCTCGCAGGCTGGATATCCCGGAGTCGCTGACAAAAACCGGTAAATTTACCGATCCGGTTGAGTTCAGAAGAGCTAAGAAGTTGCTTGAGGTACTGGGTTGCATTGATAATAGTCATGGCTTCGGGCGTGTCGGTTTTTTTTGCGATTAAATCAGATCACAAACGAAGCCTTTTTTCTATCTATTTCAATTGGTTGTAGCTAAAGATCCTGTACATGAGCGGTCTCACAGCCATGAAAAAGGGCCCCGCGGGGCCCTTCACTATAACCGGAATAAACGGACGAGTTAGATGGCCCAGCCACCGGCATAGAAGATCACCAGCGCCAGGGCGATGATGACGGTGCCGATGTTCAGCTTCTTCCACTCGGCAGCGAAGATGCGGCCAACGACCAGTGCCACGAAGCCCAGCATGATACCGGTGACTATATTGCAGGTCAGTACGATGAAGACGGCGCACAGCATGCCGGCGAGGGCATCGACCGAATCGCTGAAGTCCAGCTTGGTGACGTTGCCCAGCATCAGAAGACCGACGTACATCAGGGCCGGTGCGGTGGCGTAAGCGGCGTTGTTAATGGGATGGTCGCCCCTACCCAAAACGGCATCTGAAGTGCCAAAGTGGCGAATGTACGTTCCCACTGATGAGAGAGGCGACCACCATGAAGGCTACGACAATCGGCATAGATTTGGCAAAAGAGGTATTCCAGGTTCACGGGGTGGACGAGCACGGTAAGCGGTTGTTCAACAAGCAACTCAAGCGTTCACAAATAGCCTCCTTTTTTGCCGATATTCCACCCTGCTTGATCGGCATGGAGGCCTGTGCGTCTGCGCACTTCTGGGCCAATAAGCTGCAAGGGCTGGGACATACCGTCAAACTGATGGCTCCCCAGTTCGTCAAACCCTATGTCAAAACCAACAAGCATGATGCTGCTGATGCAGAAGCTATCTGCGAAGCCGTCACTCGACCCAATATGCGGTTTGTGCCTATCAAAAGTCCTGAACAGCAAGCCGTTCTGGCACTTCATCGGAGCCGCCAGGGATTCATCAAGCAGCGGACTGCACAAGCTAATCAAATCAGGGGATTATTAGCTGAATTTGGCATTGTCATGCCTATCGGGATCCACCAACTACTACGACGGTTACCTGAGATCCTGGAGGACGCAGAGAACCAGTTACCCAGCCTGTTTCGTGTTCAACTGAGTTTGCTACAGAAACATATTGAGTATTTGTTTGATGTCGTGTCGACGCTCGATAAACAGATAGAGCAGTGCCATCAGCAAAACGCGCTATGCCAGCGTATTGGTAAGATCCCGGGTATCGGCCCCATCACCGCCAGTGCGTTAATTGCGACCATCGGCAACGCCAACAATTTCGAGAATGGCAGACAACTTGCGGCCTGGCTTGGTTTAGTGCCACGCCAACATTCCAGTGGAGGCAAACAAGTGCTGCTTGGGATAAGCAAACGCGGAGATACCTATTTGAGGACCTTGCTTATCCATGGCGCCAGGGCAGTCTTACAGTCTGTCAAACGTAAACAGGATACCGTATCGGGTTGGGCCAGTAGGCTATTGGAGCGCCGGAATAACAACATTGCCTCGGTAGCATTGGCTAATAAGAATGCACGGATAGTGTGGGCCTTATTGGCCAAAGACCAGGAATACTGCGCGCCAGTGATGAACGCTTAATATTCGGGGTCAGCAAGAGAGGGATAACACCACCGATTGCCCAGGCAAGCATGAAGTGATGGCAAAACAGGTCAGACCGTGATGGGGAAAACCCGGTTTAGGCAAGGCTCTTGAAAGAGCGCGTTGTTGATTGAGGCCTCCATCAGCGGATTCCATCAGGGACAGAGGCGTTTTATTACCTCAGTACAGTCCGGATCTATGGCTGCAATCGATGACCTGAGTAAAGCCACCACAACATATTTCGCTTGGCAAACGGGGGCGACCATCTATGCTCAAATCAGGGAACTATCCCGCAGTTTGGTGATCTGATCTCTTAGGTTCACCACCGGGAGCGCCAGATGGGCAAGTCCAAGCACAAGATCAGCAACTGGAAACAGTACAACCAAGCCTTGGTGCAACGTGGTTCGTTGACCGTCTGGATGGATGAGCAAGCCATCCAGCAGTGGCATTGCCAAACCCATCATGGCCGCCGGGGGCGAGGCTTCCATTACAGCGACTCTGCCATTGAAACCGCGCTGATGCTCAAGGCGGTATTCAAGCTACCGCTGCGTGCCTTGCCACCATGCAACGTATTGCTGCCGCTCTGGCAACGAGGTCAGTTGTCCTCGTCGACGTTGCTCCAGTAGGCATCGAGCTTTTTTTGCAATATCAGCAGAGCTGCCGCCTCGGCCAGGGCCTTGTCTTTGCGCCGCAGCTCTTGCTCCAGTTGCCGGATACGCTTCTTGTCCGCTTTGGCCTGTGCCTTCTCCGCCTGTTGTAAGGTACGAGCGGATTGCTGGCCCAGAATACAGGCTTGGCGCCATTGCTGGACTTGCTCGGGATAGAGACCCTTACGGCGGCAGTACTCACTGAGTTCAATCTCGGAAAGCGCAGCGGTTTCCAGCACGACGGCGAACTTGGCCTCGGCGGGCCATTCATCGGTCAGTTTGTTGTCCCCGGGCACAGGAGACCCTCCGTCTTTGGCGTGTTTGCGCCAATTATACAGAGTGACCTCGCTGATGTTTTCCTGCCGAGCCAACTCGGCCACCGACATATTGATGGGCGGCAGCAGCTTCTTGAGCAAAGCAGCCTTGCGCTCACTTGAATAACGAGCCATTCGACACTCTTTATCCGCCCCCGGTCTTCACATTTAGATTATTCAGATTAGGCGACAACTATTCTGACACCGGGGGACAGATTACATATGATAGTGAAGGTTTCGATGTCAACTTTGCTGCTAACAAAAGGGTAGAAAGAGCTACGTAAATCTACTCATTTCTTGAGAGATAGGGTGAACAAATTATCGTCTATCGCTGACGAATATTGATATTTTTCAACTGAATAAACGCTCTGAACTACGGATGTAACACGGTTTAGCGTATGATTAGACTCAGTGTTTATTAAAAGGTGTTAGAGCAACATGATGGCAAAAGCATATCTGGGTGACATTATCGGTGGCAGCATAATGCTCCGCGAGAGTCGGCTTATCGCTCAGTTGTTGCTGCAGCATCCGGATGATGAAGCGTGGGAGCGAGAGATTGTAGAAGGCAATCTTTTGCAGAAGAGTTCCATTCATAGCGTTAAACGCATGGCTTCAACATTAAGAAAGCGTTTGGAGCCCATGCAGGATGCGTTTTGGTCCCAATTGCTAACTGCTCCCGATGATTTGGCTCGGCAGATGCTGATGTTGGCAGTCATGTGCCAATCACCGGTGCTGATCGATTTCATGGCAACCGAAGTGGCCGATGCGAGGCGGATGTACCGCGAGGCGATACGCAGTGAGGATTGGCCCGAGTTTTTTGCGTCGCGCCAACGGGTCATTACCGGGTTGGAGCGTTTTTCTCCGAGCTCGATACAAAAAATGGGTTCGAACATTTTTAAAATTTTAGCCGATGTCGGTTACCTGGAGTCTGCCCGAAGCAAGCGTCTGAAGGCTGTTTATCTCCTTCCCGAGATCCGTGAATGGGCCAATCGCCTGAATTGTCCCAAAGCCTATGAGGCGATGGAGGCAGCACGATGAATACTCAGCAGGAGTTGGCTGAGCGTCTCGATGCGATTCGGGAACGCCTGGATAACGATGACTTTCTCAACAACCGGGGCTTGGGCAACGAGATTGGTTTCTACATCTTCGATTACCCGCCGCAATTTGAATTGATGGTTCGTGACTATCTGGCGCTATTGGTCGGCCGCATGGCAAAACTAGGGCGCCGCTTTGTTCATCTCAACCTGTTTGATGAGATGCTGGCGATGCTTCAAGAGCGAAAGCTGCTGGACAAGGCGTTTGAGCTCGAGAAAAAGAAGGGCATTGATGAGCTGGCCAAGGCGTTAAAGGGGCCGTTGGAGCAGGGGCGGGTAGCACAACATCTGGTGAAAAAGATGGATCCGTCGGCGCAAGAGTTTGTATTGCTCTCCGGGCTCGGTCAGTGCTGGCCACTACTGCGGGGCCATAGCTTATTGAATGCCTTGCATGCCCACATGGGGGAAACCCCCTTGGTGCTGTTCTACCCGGGGCGTTATAACGGTTTGGAACTTTACCCCTTTGATTTGGATACCGCCGAAGTGGCTCCGGCTAACTACTACCGGGCATTCCAGTTGGTTCCGCAAAAACGGAAGTTCGAGAGTCGGAGTTAGTCCAGGCAATGGATGCCAAGTGGCAAGAATAAGTCGTTAATGGAAGATAATAATCGGGATATGACAATGCAGATACGTGAGCTGTTTACCAAACCATTGGATCGGAATATTAACGGGGTCGTGAAGGCCGAACAATTGGATGAACAGAGTATCTGGTCAGAGCTTGATGAGTATGTAGTTACGCGAGAGTTGAACCGTCATTTCCGCCACTTCTTTGAAACCTATCTTCCTGCAATCACTGCTCCGGATGATCCCTCTTTTGCTGGCCGCATTGGCATCTGGGTTTCCGGTTACTTCGGCTCGGGTAAGTCACACTTCATCAAGATCCTCTCCTACCTGCTGGGTAATTGCCAAGCAAGCTCAAATGGTCAAACGTGCGCCGCCATCGATTTTTTCCGTAACAAACTGGATGACAGCCTGCTCTTCAGCGATATCCACGCGGCGGTTAATCGCAGCACGGAGGTGATCCTCTTCAACATCGACAGTCGAGCCGATACCGAAGACAAAGAAGATGCGATCCTCAAAGTCTTCTTGCGCGTGTTCAACGAGCGACTCGGCTACAGCGCCGATCACCCTCATATAGCCCATCTGGAGCGCGAACTGGATACCCGTGGTCAATACCAGGCCTTTCAGGCGAAGTTTGCCGAGCTCAAGGGGGCGTCCTGGCAGGATGAACGCGATGCCTATGGTTTCTGCCGCGATGAAATGGCTCAAGCCTGGGCTTATGCCACCGGGCAGTCCGAGGCCTCTTCGTTGCAGAGCATGGAAAATCTGGAGTCGATGTTTACCCTCGACATTGCCAATTTCTGCAAATGGGTGCGCGAGTATCTGGATCGATGTGGCGACAAGCGCATCGTGTTCCTGGTTGATGAAGTCGGCCAGTTCATCGGTAACAACACTCAGATGATGCTGAAGCTCCAGACCATCACCGAAAATCTGGGTACCAGTTGTGGTGGACGAGCCTGGGTGATCGTCACTTCGCAAGAGGATATCGATGCGGTATTGGGTGATCTGAGTGCCAAGAAAGGACAGGATTTCTCCAAGATCCAGGGGCGATTCTATACCCGGATCTCACTCTCTTCCTCCAATACGAACGAAGTGATCCAGAAGCGTCTGCTGGAAAAGAACGAGCTGGCCAAAAATGAGCTGGCCCAACTCTTTGTGCACAAGGGCGACATACTGCGCAACCAATTGGCATTCGATGCCAGTACCACCGCCGAGCTGGCCAACTACACCGACAACGTCGAGTTTGTCGACCACTATCCCTTTATTCCGTACCAGTACCTGCTGGTGCAAAAGGTCTTTGAGGCGATCCGCAAGGTGGGGGCGACCGGTAAACACCTCTCGCGCGGTGAGCGTTCATTGCTGGATGCTTTCCAGAATGCCGCCCGGCAGAATATCGACAAGCCCCTGGGCGTCCTGGTGCCATTCCATGCGTTTTACCCGGCAATCGAGTCCTTCCTCGATACCAACGTCAAACGGATTTTCGAACAGGCCGCCGAGAAGAAAATTCTGGATCCTTACGACGTTAACATTCTCAAAACCCTGTTCTTGATTCGATATGTCGATCTGGTCAAGTCCACTCTCGACAACTTGGTCACGCTTTCCATCGAGGAGATTGATACCGACAAGGTGGCGCTGCGCAGCAAGATCGAAGCGAGCCTCAATCGCCTGGAGAATCAGTTACTGATCACCCGCAATGGCGATCAGTACGTGTTCCTGACCAACGAAGAAAAAGAGATAGAGCAGGAGATCAAGCACACCCAGGTCGAGGCGACTGAGGAGAACCGTCAACTTGCCAAGCTGATCTTCGAGGAGATCCTCGGCAATCGCCGGTTGTACCGTTATCCGGTAAACCGCAAGGATTACCCCTTGAGCCGTTTCTGTAATGGCCATCCCATCGACGGCAGTTTGCAAACTGACCTGGTGCTCAAGGTCATCTCTCCGCTGGATGTCAATTTCGAAGGCTATAACGACAACGCCTGCAAGGCTCTGAGCCTGGAAGGGCAAGGCTGTGTTCTGCTGCGGCTACCAAGTGATAAACGGGTGTGGGATGAATTCGATACCTGGCTCAAGACCGAGAAATTCCTCAGCAGCATTCGTGGTCAACGCCCCGAGCAGGAGAAGCTGCTGACCGAGAAGGCGATCGAAAACTCCGGGCGCAGCAAGCGCTTGCGCGTCATGTTTGATGAGCTGGTCAAGCAGTCCGAGATTTATGCTCTTGGCAACCTGTTGGATGTGAAATCAGCCAGCGTCGGCAGCATGGTCGATGATGCCTTTAGCTATGTCATCGTGAATTCGTTTCAAAAGCTGACCCTGCTCAAGAGCACTGGCTCTTCTCCTCAGCAAGAGCTCAAGGCCGTGGTGATGGCCGACGATCTGGCGCAGCTTAACCTTGGCTTGGGTGACCAAGATCCGAATGTTGCTGCCAAGCAGGAGATTGAGCTGTTCTTGAATGTGGCAGACGAAACCAACAAGCCGGTTTATCTCAAAGAGTTGCTGGAACGATTCGGAGCCCGACCGTTTGGCTGGAATCCGGATGAGGTGATGTTGCAGCTTGCCCATCTGGTGCTGCAAGGTAAGGCTGCGTTATCAACGCCCAATGGCGACTTGCCACTCAAGCGTAGCTATGAGCAGTTCACGTCGGTGCGCAGTCACAGCCAGTTGCGCATTCGCCGGGTGAGGCAACATAGCGAACAGCAGGTGGTTAAGGCCGCCAAATTGGCCAAGGAGCTATTCCAGAAAAACTTTGATAGCAGTGAAAAGGTGCTGGCAGGGCAACTGATCACTGCGCTGGAAAACTGGCAACAGCTGCTGCGCGATTTTGAGTACAAAGCCAAGTCTGGCCCATGTCCGGGAAGCGATGTCTGCGCCACCGGTGTGCGTTTGGTGGCTGAGCTGCTGGAGCAACGCACTAACAGTTTCAACTTGCTGGAAACGCTGCAGAAAAATAGTCATGAGCTGCAGGATTTCGCCGAGGATTTTGAAGAGGTCGAAGAGTTCTTCACCCGTCAGTTCGAGACCTGGCAACAGCTGCGTCGGGCCTTAACCGAGCAATTCAAGAGCAATCGCCATGCGCTGGCGCAGGATGCCAGCGCACAAGCGGCGCTAAACGCTCTGGAGGCTATCTATCGGGATCCGCGCCCATACGCTCGCTTGCGCGAGGTCGGTGGTCTGGTTGATCAGCTAAGGGTCATCAACCAGCAGCTACTGGATGCCAAACGTGCCGAGGTGCTGATCGCAATCAATGAGCTGCAAACCGGTGTTGAGCTGGAGCTCGCCGAGTTGCCTGCAGAGCGTAAGAATCAGGCGCTGCGACCCTTTGTGGTGCTCAAAGAACGTTTGGCGGCCACGCATTCGTTGCATGAAATGGTCAGTCTGCAACAGGAGGCGGCCGATGCAGAAGATAACGCCATTGCGCTGATCAATGACTATATCCGGCTGCTAGAAGAGCAGAGTAAATCCAAGGTGGCACCGTCGTCGACGACCACGCAAACCGGTGGGCAGATCAATGAGTCGGTACCCGCAGCTGGACCGGCCCCCGCTCCGGCGGCACAGCCCAAACCTAAGCCCAAACCCATCGAAATCGTATCGCCAACCGATCTGTTCGATGTCGCAGGCGCTTTTATCGAATCCGAACAGGATATCGAACACTATCTGGCTAAACTTCGCGCGCGGCTACAACAGGCCGTCGGTCAGGGCAAGCGGGTTCGTATTAAGTAGGGAAATAATAAGAGGGAGCACGGATGAATAACTACCAACAACAGACGATGACCAAGAGTCAGCTTCGCGAACAGAGGCTGCAGGAACTATTAAACAGCTGTCAGCAGCAGGTGTTACAACAAGTTATTGGGCCTTTTGGATTGACCCCCGCAATGTTCGAGGACAAGCGAGGGGGGAATGTTACTACATTGCATAATTTCAATCAGGCGGTTGAAGAGGCTAAGGATCCCAGTAATACCAAGCCAGCGCCTATAGCTACTGCCGCAGATCAAGAACGACTCAATAAATATATCGACAGTCAAGAAAAAGAAATAGATAGGAAGAGAACAAAAGATTATTTAAAAGAAAAAAGAAAAGAAATGGGTTTGTCTAAAGAGGACTCTGGCCCGAATAAGGGTCAGTATCGTAATACGAAGGATCCGGTTAGTGATTATACAGGGAAGACCGTTGGTCGGGATAAAGACACCCATATTGATCACGTGGTTTCTGTTGCCGAAATTGAGCGTCAGAGTAGAACGCATCTGTTTATGGATGAGGATCAACGGTTTGGTTTAGCAAATCAGGATGCAAACCTTGCTGTTTCTGAAGGGTCAATTAATCAGTCAATGAATGATCGTGACAAGCTTGAATGGGCTAAAGCCCAAAGAAGAGCAGATCCTGGAAAGACGAATGCAGAGTCTTTTGGGGTTGATCAGCAGTTGCTTGAAAAAAAATACCATGAAGCAAAAGATAAAATTGAGCGAGATATACTTGTTGCTCAAATAAAGAAACAAGGCTCTGAACTCGCTATTACTGGTGCCAAAGAGGCGGGTAAAAACGCATTACGTCAGGCCCTCGGTGTGTTGCTTTATGAATTTGTCAACGGTTCGTTTATTGAACTTAAGCAACTGATGTCTAATCCCAATGACGAGTCCTTGATTGAACGGTTAATTGCGGCCTTTAAACGAGTTGCGGAGCGTGTGATTTCAAAGCTCAAAGATGCCTTGCAATCGGCTTTGCAAGGTGGGGTGCAAGGATTCATCAGTAATCTGCTGACGTTCATCATCAACTCGGTAATTACAACTTCCGCTAAAGTGGTCACCATCATTCGTGAAGGGATGAAAGGCTTATGGGATGCCTTGAAACTTCTGGTCAACCCACCAAAAGATCAACCATTTAGCGAAGTATGCCGGCAGGTAACCAAGATTTTTGCCGGTATTGTCACCATGGGCCTGGGTATGTTGTTTGAAGAGTCTATCAAAGGCTTCATCATGTCGATCCCCATCTTGTTGCCGATGGCGGATGTTATTGCGCTGGCCGTGACCGGCATTCTTACCGGTGTAACAACCGCTTTAGTTATCTACGGAATAGATCGCTTTTTTGATTGGCTCTCTTCAACCGGTACTGAACTGCTACAGGCGCAAGAGGCGCATCTGGATGAGATGAAAAACAATCTTCATCAGATGGCAACCTGGATTGAATCGCAATATAAATGCTCCGCTCAGTATCAGCTGATTGCCGCGGAATATGGGGTGATTGGTGATAATCTGCATCTTGCCCTGGATCACTCCTATCAAACCGTAGATAGCGGCAACCGTATGCTGGAAAGTCGTGCTACAACGATTAAAAATTTGGAAACCAGAGTTGAACAATACCGCAATCAGCGGGGTGAATTAGACATGCTGATGAATAGTTTTGATGAGCCGATGGAGAATAATAAATGAGTACGGAGCTTAATCACGTTGTCCAATCGATGTCTCAGGTTTCAATTCCTCAAGAAATCCTGAATAAAGTAGATATGAAAAACTTATTGAAAGGTTTTTCGGATGACTATAAGAAACTTGATGATTTAAAAGCTGCTCGGGCTCGCCATGAAGATCGAAACGTCGTTAGTCGTTGGTGGAATAATGATGAGTTGGAAGATGCGCAACTCGATGCGGCTGAGTTGCAGGCCAGTTTTTCAAAAAAACTTGGTCAGCTCATGGTTATATCAGTTGTTCAGTCGCAACAGCTTTACCAACAGCAGACTGCTCTGGCTGAGCAGCAGCGAGCTATTAAAGAACAGACTGCTAAATTAGCTGAAAATGATGAGCAGTTGAAAAATCAACAGCTCAATCTAGAAGAACAGAATAATAAACTTGAAAAGCTGGTAAAAGATTTTGTTGAACTAAGGGGATTGACCCTGGATGATGCGAAAAGACTTACACAAATTGCTATTCAAGTAAAAGAAACCAAAGACTCATTGATGATGAGTTTTGGGAACCGGATGCAGGAAATAGATGGTATCCGTCAAAATATCCTCACCGAGCAATCGGCACTGGTCAGTCGCCAAACCCAGCAGCTCAACACCTTTAAAAACGAAGCAGAGCACCGTCTGGATGCCCATCAGCAACAGATCGAGCAACGCATCAAACAGGCGCTTCAGCAAATTTGTCAGACGGATGAACAACTCCAGCAGGCATTGAAGACGACGGAGCAGCGCATTGCTGAGACCTTGTCCCAAGCTCTGGAACAGCAAAAGCAACAGCAGGCTGGCTATGATCAGCGCTGGCAAGCCGATAAGACGCAAGTTTTGAACAGCTTGGAACAGCATCAGCAAGGCTGGATGCAAGAGGTGCAGGAACAAAATAGTCGGCTTGAAGCACTGCAAACGGATAATCATCAATTACGACATCAGCTCGGTGAACAGGCACAGCAACATGTGCAGCAAGTAGAAGCACTACACCAGTTATTCGATTCGCTAAAGGTAGAGTCTGTACAGCGCGAGCTGAATTGGCAGCAACGTTGGAAAGTGATCACGCGTACTGTCGCAGGCGCTTTGACTGTACTGACTGCTGCATTGGGCTATCTGGCGTACACCAGTTACTACCAATTGCCTCTGTTCTGATCGTGTATTGCCATGCTGCATCGTTCACTCGATGCAGCATGTTTTGCCAGCATTTTGGGAACTCATCTGCACCATGAACACCTCCAATCTGAAAAAAGTGGCGCCTAAGGCGCGGATTGCCTTTATCAATGCCATTACCGCCCGGGCGGCTGAATTCGGGATCACGGCCCAAGGCTGTACTGAGCCGGTGATCAGCGGCGAAGTGCTGCAAGTTGGCAATTTTACCCATCCGGCGAAGTGGGCTCCCAGCCTGCAGCGACTGCAGCAAAAGGTGGCGGAGCTCGGCTTTGCCCAGCTGATAGAGCAGATGGCCTACACCTGGTTTAACCGCTTTTGTGCCATCCGGTTTATGGAGCTCAAAAGCGACGATAGCTACCTGGAGCACGGGGTGCGTCTGCTCTCCCATCCGACTCAGCCCCAGGGGTTCGAGGCGCTGGATCGGGCGCCGGAGGTGATTGACTCGCTCCTTGGCGAAGGCGTGCCACTGAATAAGCCCGCCTTGCTGGAGCTGCTGCTGGCCGGTAATCAGCAGGAGGCGCTGCTGCGCGAGTTGCTGCTGGGCCAGTGCCACCGCCTGCATCAGGCGATGCCGTTCTTGTTCGAAGCCATTGATGATGAAACCGAACTGCTGCTGCCGGGCGGATTGACCCGCACCGACGCCTTCTGGCGGCCACTGGTGGACGAGATCCCGGAAGCGGACTGGCAACAGGTCGAGGTGATCGGCTGGCTCTATCAGTTCTATATCAGTGACAAGAAAGATAAAGTCATCGGCAAGGTGGTCAAATCCGAGGATATCCCGGCCGCCACCCAGCTCTTTACCCCCAACTGGATAGTGCAGTATCTGGTGCAGAATTCGGTGGGCCGCTACTGGATGCAGACCTATCCCGATTCCGCCTTGCCCCAGAGCATGCCCTACTATGTGGCGCCCGGTGAACAGGCTCCCGAGGTGCTGGCCGAGCTGGCGCGCCAAACCCCCGAGAGCATAGCGCCGGAGAGCATCAGTGTGCTGGATCCAGCCTGCGGATCGGGCCACATTCTGGTCGAGGCCTATAACCTGCTCTACCGCATCTATGAAGAGCGTGGCTACCGTAGCCGCGATATTCCCGAGCTTATTCTCACCCACAACCTGTTCGGTCTGGATATCGATGACCGAGCCGCCCAACTGGCCGGCTTTGCCCTGATGATGCGCGCCCGGCAGGATGACCGCCGCCTATTTGGGCGGGGTATCCAGCTCAATATCCATGCGCTGCATGAGACGCGTCATCTGGATATCGCCAAGCTCTGGCAAGGACTGAACCTCAACGCCGACTGGCACCGGGGGGAAATCCAGGATCTGTTTGCCGGGGAGCCGGTCGGGCTTGACAGCAAGGATCCCCGTTATGCGCTGCTGCGCGTTCTGGCCAAACGCTTTAGCCAGGCCAAGACCTTTGGCTCCTTGATTGAGGTGCCCGCCGAGCAAGCTTCGGCCCTGGATGAGTTGGCCGCCGATCTCAGCCGTCTGCTCGCCGACGGGCAGGGTAGAGGCGATGCCATGCAGCGCACTGCCGCCCACACGCTGTTGCCCTTTATCGAGCAGGCCCGGCTGCTGGCTCGTCGTTACGATGCGGTGATTGCCAACCCGCCTTATATGGGCAGCAAGTTTCATATTCCGGTCATGAAGGATTTTTTGAAGGCCAATTACAAGGAGTATGAAAAAGACCTGTTTTCGGCATTTATCGTGCGGAATCTGGCTTTGTCCAAACCCCGAGGGCAGCTGGGTTTTATGACGCCATTTGTCTGGATGTTTATCTCTAGTTATGAGCCGCTGAGAAATTACCTCATAAATGAGAAAACCATTACTTCATTGATTCAGCTGGAATATTCTGGATTTGATGGAGCAACTGTGCCGATTTGTACCTTTACGCTTGAAAATGCGCACAATCCAAACTTCAAGGGTGGCTATGTCAGGTTATCTGATTTCCGTGGTGCCGATCAGCAAGGGCCAAGGGCTCTTGAGATTATTCAAGCGGCAAACCAGATGGGGAAATAACTATGGCTAACTCATCTCTAAAGACGAACGGCGGCGAAGTGGTTTCGACCACCGCCTTTGTGCTGGGCAATGCCCACCATCCGCGCTATCAGGGCGCCTATTTCCGTCTGGTGGATGGCAACTCGGAAGCCGAAAAGGCCGCGATGTTTAAAGCCGCGCTGGCGCAACAAGGGTAAACAGTATGACTCATAGCCTCTTTGCCTTATCGTCCAAGTTTGTATTTGGTCAACAGTTTGTTGACCAAATAGCCGAGCCTGGAGAGAGGTAAAGCAAAATGCCTAATTCCAATCCACAAAAATTTGACCGTGCCGAGCTGGCTGATTTTTATGAAAAATTGGTGCTCTACTATGAGATCAACGAAGGTCTGAAGCACCTGCCACTGTCAGCCAGCAGTAAAGGTTATCGCAAGCTGAAACAAGAGCTTAATTTAGAGATTCACTCGGCGAAAACCTTGGATGAACTCAGAACGCTGATGCAGTGTGAAGCGGTTAAGTCCAGCCTCCAGCAAAGCAGACAACTGAGGGGGTCGAATATAATCTGCGTTTATAACAGCGAGGGTAATCTGCTAAAAAGCATCTTCACTCAGCTGCGCAATGCTGCTGCCCATGCTCATATTCGCCGAATAAAGCAGGGGCAAATTTGGTATCAAATTGAACACGTATATGCCAGTAGGCCTAAGAAAGGTGAAGTTGCCAAAGTCAGCCTGCGATTTTTCTGCTGCATAAAAAAAACTGATTTCTGGCGATTTGTCGAAGCGGCAAAAAACTTAAAAACGGCTGTCAAGCCTACGCCCCTTGAGCAAGACGCCCAACACAATTTGAATAAAGAGGTGGCCCAATGAGCCAGCAAGATAATAAAGAGATGGCTAAGTATTTTTACCGTGCTTCGGCGGCAGATTTTAAAAAGATCCCAGGAAGTCCTATTGCATATTGGGTTGCAGATGAAGTGTTGGGGCTTTTTGGTCACGATGTTGTCGGAGATTATGTTTATTCTCAAGGCTCAGTGAAGACGGGCGATAATGAGCGATTTATAAGAAATCATTGGGAGGTTTCATCACCGTTTATTGGTTTTGAATCAAAGTGGCGCTTACATCCAAGAGGTGGTGAATATAGAAAATGGTATGGTAATGTTTTAGAGGTTGTTGCATGGGATGATAATGCGAGAAATCACTACCTGATTACCCATGATTAGCAGTCAGTTACCACGAACTATACTGATCTTACGTACAGTTATCGAGGTGCGAGATCATGGCCAAAAGCAAAATCCAATTCCAGAAAGGCTACAGCCTGTTTGAGTTTCTCAAGGACTATGGCACT
>NZ_JAGKRH010000160.1:0-4925 GCF_017939245.1 Aeromonas sp. PrichA-15
GTCAGGCCACTCTTGGCATCGACACCAATGTGGGCCTTCATGCCAAAGTGCCACTGATTGCCTTTCTTGGTCTGATGCATCTGCGGATCGCGTTGCTGCTCTTTGTTCTTGGTCGAGCTGGGTGCCTCAATGATGGTGGCATCGACTAAGGAAGGTGCGAATAAGTCATATGGCACGAGAGCATTTAATGGTAACCCATTGATATTAAATGACTAAAATTTTCATTTTTTGTTCGTGGGATACTTGTTCGCACTTTCCCTTGTAAAATTCCGCCGAAAAAGGCTTTGATATCCCGCTGCAGCTCACAGGGGTACTGGGTATAGGCCTGTCGCTTGCCAAACAGATTGAGAGCCAGGTAGACCAGTAAATCTTGTTGTCGCTCTTGCTCGGCCTGTTTTAACTGGGCTAGATCAAAATGTTGTCCAAGCAGGGTCATGGCTTTACGATGGCTGCCTGCGATCTCTTTTAACTCGTCGCTGTGTTCAAATTCATTGTTAGCCGGAATGCGGCCAAGGGCCAGCGCCCGTTGCCAGAAGGCTTCAAATAGCGGCTGATGGCGTGCAACCAAGAGCGCGGCTGTGGCCTGTTGGTTGGGGGCAGGGGAGGTGAGCTGTTGCCAACTATGGTTTCTACGCTGACGCTGGGCTAAGAAGCGCTGTTCTTCAAGCTTGTCCTTAAAGACATAGAAGATGCCGGGTCCGACGGCGATTGCGTTTTCGTCCAAGATACTGTCTATATAGTGCTTGAGTTCGCTCTGGTTGTAGTAACGCTGGAAGGTGTTACGCGATGTGATGACGCCATCCTTGTAGGGCGTAAACTGGGAGATATAGCTCTCGTTGGCAAGCATGGCAGAGATGACCAGTAGGGTCTGGGCCAGCTCCCAAGCGCCGAGTAGCGCCTCCATCCGTTCGTCTTGATCCTCTATCACGTTGATCACAAAACCGAGATTGACAATATGGGATGCAACCTTTTCTCCATCTGGGCGAAAATTTGGGTCCCACCCTAGCGCATCAATGCCATGTGCTTCCAGCTCACGCAAGTCATCACCACGGCCACAGCCGTAATCAAACAGCATATAGTCACCGCTGAGATAGCCATGGCGGGCTAGCATCTTCATGGGCGCAGATAGTTCATGGCGTATCAGCGCGGTTTTATGGCGATCGATTTGAACGCCCGGTTCCTCTTGTGGTAAGGCAGACATTCGAAATAGGCGACCATCGACCAACTGATAGCCATGTTTTGCGATGAGCCGCTCCCACGATGCTTTGAAGCCAATCATCCGGGGCTGCTCATAGAGCCCTGCTACTTCTCCCTCTTCGGTGATCTGCCGGCAGTTATCTGCCTCTGGGTGATCTGGCGCTAACATGGTTTCTTTGCGATGGAGAATGGGAGGGTTATCGTGATTCTCGTAGTGGGTAATTGTGTGACTCAGTTTGGCCAGATCGACAGTGACACTCCGTTTGAGGCAGGGGTAAGCCTCTTGAAAGAAGGTGGGGTAGCTAAGCAGTGACAGGCGAAAATCTTTCTTGGCCAATTTGACCAGATCCCATTCACTCTCTGCTAACTTAAGCGCTTGTGCCACGGCGCTGACAAAGCGGTAGAGCAGTGGACTGGTTGCTTCTAGCGTTACTTTATGAAGATAGACCGCATCAGGCAGTACTTTCTTGTATGGTAGGCCTGTGACAAGTTGTGCGAAGCGCTCAGGAGTTAGCATCAACACCGTCCTTTGAGTTGTTCGAGGGTTATACGTTTGGGTACACGTCTACCGTGATGTGTGGAGAGTTCTACAAGACTGCCGCTTTGCTGTGGTCCAAAACTGATATGTAGCGGCCGATCTGGCCCATAGAGATAGAGGCGATCAAACGGGGTATGTTGGGCTAGCCAAAGCGCGAGTTGATAGCTGTTTTTTCCTGGGTAAACGAGGTCAACTGCTGCCCCACGGCGAGGGCAGATCAGTAATCCCTCTTTATTGCGTTCACAAGCAGCATGCTGATCGAGGGCTGGGGCTATGCCGGGCGATGGACTGGCCAGAATGGCCCTGCGCAGTTCGGCGCCACAAAAACCATAGGTGAGTTGGGGCAGCCCATGTGCTTGCACTAAAGGATCGAGAATATTAGTGGCTAATTCTTGATAAGCTAGCCAACTATCGTTTTGCAAGGGAAGGTTATGGCAGGGTTTGCGTTGCCAAGTTTCACCGCAGTGAAATAGCATCTCGAAAGTAAAATGGCGGCTGCAAGGGTGATTTGAACTCATAGCCTATTTAGTCACTTTCAGGTAACAAAAATCAACGTAGTTAATCATATATCTACCTGATTACCCATGATTAGCAGTCACCACGAGCTATACTGATCTTACGTACAGTTACTGAGGTACGAGATCATGGCCAAAAGCAAAGTCCAATTCCAGAAAGGCTACAGCCTGTTTGATTTTTTCAAGGACTATGGCACTGAAGCGCAGTGCGAAAACGCGCTGCTTGCTTGGCGTTTTCCGAACGGTTTCATCTGTCCTGAGTGCGCCAACAAGACCTGCTGTCGCCTGAAAAGTCGGCCACGCGTGCTGCAATGCAATCACTGCCGTCACCAGATGTCATTGACTGGAACCGCCGATGTAAAAATGACCCACTAACGCCGGAGTAAAGTTGACCCACCTGGGCCAAGATCGTGGCTTTTGAGCCACGCCCATGTTGACCCAGGAGTTATCAGTGGAAATCAGAGTGTTGGCCCGTCAGGGCATGAGCATCCGGGCTATCGCCCAGCAATTGCGGGTGTCCCGTAACACGGTTCGTAAGTATCTGCGCAACCCGGGCCTGCCAATCTATCCCAGCCGAGCTGCCCGACCAACCAAGCTCGATCCTTTTAAACCCTATCTGCAAGCGCGTATCCAGGCAGCGAAGCCACACTGGATCCCGGCGACGGTTCTGCTCAGGGAACTGCGAGAGCATGGTTACACTGGCGGGCTCTCCCAGCTCAAGGCCTGGTTATCTCCTCTGCGCCATGACGCCTCTGGCACTGTCGTCCGTTTTGAAACGGCCCCCGGTAAACAGATGCAGGTCGATTTCACCATTATCCGCCGCGGCAATCGGCCTCTGAAGGCCTTTGTTGCTACCCTGGGATTTAGTCGCGCCAGCTATGTCCGTTTCTTCGATCACGAACGTAATGATGCCTGGTTGACCGGACTGCGTGAGGCTTGTCATTTCTTCGGTGGGGTCCCGCAGGAGGTGCTATTTGATAATGCCAGTACCATCATCCGCGAACGGGATGCCTATGGTGAAGGTGACCATCGTTGGCATCCGGCCCTGCTCGCCTTGGCCGAAGAATTCGGTTTTCGCCCCCGCGTCTGCCGTCCCTACCGGGCTCAGACCAAAGGCAAGGTCGAGCGCTTCAATGGCTACCTCAAGCGCAGTTTTGTCACACCACTGGCAGCCACCCTCAAGCAGGCAGGACTGGCGCTAGATGTGTCAACCGCCAATGCCCATATCGGCCCCTGGTTGCAAGACATCGCCAACCAGCGTAGCCATGGCACTACCGGTGAAGTCCCGGCTATCCGATTGCAACAAGAGCTGCCTCATTTTCTACCCCTGCCACAGGCGCTACCCGTTAGTCCCGGCACCACGGCCACTGCGCGCCCCATGCCGCTGGAGAGCTTGCAGCATCCGCTATCGGTATACCAAGACCTGCTGGAGGTGAACGTATGAACTTGCAGCATGAACGCCTGATGGCCCTGAGTCAGGCGCTGCGCCTGGAAGGGATTGCTGCCCAGTGGTCAGCACTAGCTCAGAAGGCTGCCAACGAGGAGGCGAGCTTCGCCGATTATCTGGAGTGGTTGCTGCACGCAGAGCAGACCTTGAGGACCGAGCGCACCCGCCAGACCTTGCTCAAACTGGCCACTTTACCCGTGGTCAAAACGCTGGAGCAGTACGACTTCGGCTTTGCCAGTGGCGCACCTCGCAGCCAGTTGCAGGAGTTAGCCAGTCTGGCCTTTATCGAGCGTAGCGAAAACATAGTGCTGCTGGGCCCAAGCGGAGTGGGCAAGACGCATCTTGCCATCGCACTGGCCTATCGGGCTCTGATGGCTGGCATCAAGACCAGATTTATCAGCGCAGCAGACCTGATGTTGCAGCTGCAAGCAGCTCAACGACAGGAGCGGCTTAATGCCTACTTCAGCCGTGTCGTGATGGGGCCGCGTTTACTGGTGATCGATGAGATAGGCTACTTGCCGTTTGGGCGTGAGGAAGCAAACCTGTTTTTCAATGTGATCGCCAAACGTTATGAGAAAGGGAGCCTGATCTTGACGAGCAATCTGCCCTTTAGCCAGTGGGCCAGCACCTTTGCCGATGATCAGACACTGACGGCAGCTATGCTCGATAGGCTGTTACATCATGCACACATCGTTCAGATCAGCGGTGAAAGCTATCGTTTGAAAGAGAAACGCAAAGCGGGGGCCACACCCAAAACCAATTAACCCCATGTCCGGGTGGATCACTTTTCAATCGGCGAAATTAGCCAGAGTGGATCAGTTTTCGGTCGGCGTTGACAACTGGAAACACGATTTTCGCAAACACCAAGCTCCCACTGACCAAGTGGTTTCTGGCAATGCACCTGTTGTCACAAACCAAAACAGGCTTGTCAGCGATGGAGCTAAAGCGCCAGTTGGGCGTCAAATATGACACCGCCTGGATGCTCAAGCACAAGCTGCTGCAAGTCATGAAAGAGTCCGATGACAAGCAGCCCATCAGCGGCATCATTCAGCTCGATGATGTCTACTGGGGTGGCGAGCGCAGTGGTGGCAAACGGGGTCGGGGCGCGGCAGGCAAGACGCCGTTTGTGGCAGCAGTGGCCCTGAACAAGGAAGGACATCCAATCAAGATGCGGATGACGGTGGTCGATGGTTTCAAAACCAAGTCCGTTGCTGATTGGGCAAAACGG
>NZ_JAGKRH010000161.1:0-23633 GCF_017939245.1 Aeromonas sp. PrichA-15
GTGTGCTAACGCCAGGAATCGCATGCGTTTCCTGGCGTTGGTTTCTGCCTTGGCGAGGGCCAAGAAATCGATTGGATCGGACATACTGAGTACAGTGAAACCAGAATAGAGCAATTAGATCACATCTTTAATCTGATTGGTATGATGGTTGCTATCGGATACAAAGAGGGCTCCCCGCGGGGAGCCCTCTTCATGGGATCAGGCTGGTGCCTTTCCTTCCGTGTCGTGGCCTTGTGCCACTCAGCCCGCTCATCGGGCGTCGGGGCGGGAAGGTGACCTGACAGGCTCGGGTTGCTGGCGCTCGGCCTGGGCATCGAGCTCCTTGCCGAGGAAGTAGTTCAGGAAGGTGCGGATGACCGCGATGATGGCGAGGCGCACCAGCTCCTCCTTGCTCGGCGCCACCGTGGTGGCCAGGATGTCGGCGGCGAGCTGGAACTCCAGCGCCAGGATAAGCCAGCTGCCGAAGCAGAGGCGGATACGGGGAAAGCCGGGCTCGTGATCCCGCACTCTGGCCGCCAGCCAGAGGGTCTTGCCAAGGCCGATGACCACGCAGGCGATGGAGATGATCTCCAGCAGCAGCTGGAACAGCTCCACCCCGTGCATCATACCCTCTTTCAGGCTCGCTATCTCGAACACGCGGGTTACCTCTCTGATTCAAAAGAGACACTTTTAACACGGCATGGGGGCCGGTTCCAACTCAGAGTCTTCTGAGCATCATGGCTATCTGGTCGATGAGCTGACGAGCGGCAGGGCTGATGGCCGCCAGTTGGAAGTAGCCGTGGATGACGCCATGCTGCCGCTGGCAAGTGGCATCGACGCCAGCCTGCACCAGCTTGCCATACAGGGCTTCCCCTTCGTCGCGCAGCGGATCATATTCCGCCGTGACGATATGGGTCGGCGGTAATCCTGACAGGGCGGGATGGAGGAGCGGGCTGGCTTCGGGATGGCTGGGGGGCAGGCTGCCAAGGTAGGCGTGAAAACCGCTTGCGAGCATGTCCCGGGTGATGAGGTAGTCGTCACCGAGATCGCGGTAGCTTTGGCTCTCGCAGAGGGCATCCAGCATGGGATAGAGAAGCAGCAGGGCCTTGGGCAAGGGGGCGTTGGCAGCCTTGAGCCGCAAGGTGGTGATCAGGGCGAGATGACCCCCTGCGCTGTCGCCGGCAATGGCGAGACGTGCCGGATCCCCATGCCATTTCTCCACCTCGGCCATGATGGCCCGCGTGGCGGCCAGCGCATCGTCGTGAGCTGCAGGATAGGTGTGTTCCGGGGCGAGGCGGGTGTGTACGGCGAAGATCAGGGCACTGGCCCGGTTGCACAGCATCCGCATCTGGCGATCGTGGGTCTCGAAATCCCCGCTGACAAAACAGCCGCCGTGAAAATAGATCAGCACCGGATACGCGGGGTCCGGTTTGTCTGCGGGCCGATAGCAGCGGATGGCGTGGTGATCGGCCTGCCATTCCTCGATGGCGCCCACCTCTTCTCGCTCACCGCCCAACAGGGCAGAGGCAAGGTAGCCTTCACGGCGCGCCTGCCAGCTCAGCTGGCTCGCCTTGGGACGACCTGCGGCGATGAAGTCTGCCACCATGGCTGCGATGGCCGGTTCGAGTTGTTTTTCCATAAGACACCAATGACTGTATATAAAAACAGTCATTGTGCGCTTTTGGCCCGTGAGCGCAACCGGCGTTAGCTGAGGCAGCTCACAAAATCAGGCTTCAATCAGCACGAATTCAATCACATAGAGGGGCGGCAGTACGGGGTAGATATCGCGGATCACATCTTTAAGCTCGGGGAGGGTCATGTTCTCCTGACGGGCGTGCTCGTCGCTCAGCGCCTCGAAGGCGACCGCCTTGACCGAGATGACTTCAATGGTGCCAAAAGGCTGGTGTTCCGGGTTGGTGAACAGGGCCAGGCGCTGGCCGGGCCGCCAGTTTGCCTCGCTCTCGTCGCGGATGGTGATGGTCTTTCGGCCAGCCTGGATGTCGGCGACAAAGCGGCTGAAGAAGGTGAATGCCGGGTAGGCCGGGGTGTGCTGGGTCATGTCGTCTCCGAAGGGCAAGGGGTGAGAGGGCGGCTCAGGCCGCGGCGGGCCCATTTTAGGAGGGGAGGGGGGAGCGTGCAGCACTTTTTACCCCGACATGTGAAGGGCGACCGACTGCGTTCACTGCTCGGTAAAATGGCCGCAACTGAACCTGAATGTGAGATGATGCGGCCTCCTCTTTCTTGATATGTAACAAATCAGGGGGACGGGCTCTGTGGTCTGATGGCGTCCGAGGCCGGCCGTGGTTGACGTTGAACAAAAGGAGCAAGTGTGAATTCCGAGTTGATCTGGGTGCTCAGCATGCTGGTGGGTGCCATTCTCCTGTTTATTACCAACAAGGTCCGCATGGACGTGGTCGCCTTGTTGATCATCATCCTGTTCGTGTTGAGCGGCACCCTGACCCTGCCGCAGGCGCTGGCAGGATTCAGCGATCCCAACGTCATTCTGATTGCCGCCCTGTTCGTGGTGGGGGAGGGGCTGGTGCGTACCGGCATCGCCTATCAGGTGGGAGATGCCCTGGTGAAGGTGGCCGGCAGCAGCGAAACCCGCATGCTGGTGCTGCTGATGGTGGCGGTGGCGACCCTGGGGGCCGTGATGAGTTCGACCGGGGTGGTGGCCATCTTCATCCCCGTGGTGCTGAGCGTGGCGAACCGGATGGGGATCCCGGCGGGCAGACTGATGATGCCGCTCGGCTTTGCCGGCCTTATCAGCGGCATGATGACGCTGGTGGCAACCCCTCCCAACATGGTGGTGAACAGTGAACTGATGCGCCACGACATCCAGGGGTTCGGCTTCTTCGGCTTCACCCCCATGGGGGTCATCATTCTGGGGATGGGGATCCTCTACATGCTGCTGATGCGCACCTCCTTGGTGCGTGAAGGAGAGGAGGGCAAGGGCAAGCAGATGGGACGCAGCACCATGCGGGATCTCATCCGTGACTACCGGCTGGCGGGGCGCGCACGCCGACTGGCGATCCGGCCCGACTCCCCCCTGATCGGCCAGACCCTGGACGAGCTGCAATTGCGTGCCCGCTTCGGGGCCAACGTCATCGGGATGGAGCGCTGGCGCAAGTTCAGGCGGGTGATGGTCAGTGTCACCGGGGTGACCGAGTTCCAGGCCAAGGACGTGCTGCTCATCGACATGTCGGATCCCGAGGTGGATGTGCGGGAGTTTTGCAGCGAGGCGCGGCTCGAGCCCATGATATTGCGCGGGGAGTATTTCTCCGACCAGGCGCGGGAGGTGGGCATGGCGGAGGTCTCCCTCATCCCTGGCTCCCGGCTGCTCGGCAAGAGCATCCGCGAGGTGACCTTCCGTTCCCGTTACGGTCTGAGTGTGGTGGGGATCCGCCGGGATGGAGAGGCGCTGACCGGCAAGCTGGTGGACGAGGCGCTGCAGATGGGGGATACCCTGCTGGTGGTGGGGAACTGGAGCCTCATTCGTCAGTTGCAGACCCATCATCGCGATTTTCTGCTGCTGGGCCTGCCTGCGGAAGTGGACGAGATGGCGCCTGCCCGCAGCCAGGCCATTCACGCCCTGATTGCCCTCGGGGTCATGATAGTGCTGATGGTGACGGATCCCGTGCCCAACGTGATCGCGGCGCTCATCGCCTGCCTGCTGATGGGCAAGTTCCGCTGCATCGATCTGGAGAGCGCCTACAAGTCCATCCACTGGCCGACCCTGATCCTCATCGTGGGCATGCTGCCCTTTGCCCTTGCATTGCAGCAGACCGGCGGGGTGGATCTCATCGTCGGCGCGCTCATCTCGGCGGTGGGGGAGATGGGCCCCAGGGTGATGCTGGCCAGCCTCTTCGCGCTCTGTGCCGTCATCGGGCTCTTCATCTCCAACACGGCAACGGCGGTGCTGATGGCGCCCATCGCGCTGGGGACGGCCCATCAGATGGGGGTGTCGCCTTATCCCTTTGCCATGACCATCGCCATCGCCGCCTCGGCAGCCTTCATGACGCCGGTCTCGTCGCCGGTCAACACCCTGGTGCTGGGCCCGGGCAATTACAAGTTCATGGACTTCGTGCGCATTGGCGTGCCCTTCACCCTGCTGGTGATGGTGGTGAGCGTCATCGCCATCCCCTGGTTCTTCCCGTTCTGACGACAGTAAATGATATGGCGGCCTGCGGGCCGCCTTTTTATTGCCCGCAGCGCTCTGCGAGATGAAAAGGGCGGCATCACGCGGGAGCAGTGCATAACGCCATCGCAGAGGAGAACACAAGGCACAGCCGTTGATACATGTGGTGGCGTTGCAGGCGCGCGATGG
This sequence comes from Aeromonas sp. PrichA-15, assembly GCF_017939245.1. Taxonomy (NCBI): domain Bacteria; kingdom Pseudomonadati; phylum Pseudomonadota; class Gammaproteobacteria; order Aeromonadales; family Aeromonadaceae; genus Aeromonas; species Aeromonas sp. PrichA-15. The sequence continues at coordinate 4,307 of NZ_JAGKRH010000161.1, forward strand.
CGTGGAGAGGGGAAGAAGAGCGGCAAACGCCGGATACAAAAAAACCAGCCTGAGCTGGTCTGTTTGGCACTGCTTTCGATGGTGCGGAAGGAGAGACTCGAACTCTCACGCCTAGGGCGCCAGAACCTAAATCTGGTGCGTCTACCAATTTCGCCACTTCCGCAAGAATAATGGTGGCTATGACGGGATTCGAACCTGTGACCCCCGCATTATGAGTGCGATGCTCTAACCAACTGAGCTACATAGCCGTCTTGTGCACGACTTGCGTCGAATACAAGCAAAAATGGCTGGGGCACTAGGATTCGAACCTAGGTATGGCGAGATCAAAACCCGCTGCCTTACCGCTTGGCGATGCCCCAACAGTGTTCTTTGCAATCGGATGATTGAAGGAACGTTTTTCAAACATGGTGGCTATGACGGGATTCGAACCTGTGACCCCCGCATTATGAGTGCGATGCTCTAACCAACTGAGCTACATAGCCGTTTGTTGTCAACCACAAACGTGGAAGAGAACAGAAAAATGGCTGGGGTACTAGGATTCGAACCTAGGGATGGCGAGATCAAAACCCGCTGCCTTACCGCTTGGCGATACCCCAACAGCGATGCTTGACATAGACTGTCACACATCAATCAAAAATGGCTGGGGTACTAGGATTCGAACCTAGGGATGGCGAGATCAAAACCCGCTGCCTTACCGCTTGGCGATACCCCAACGACGATGCCTGACAGAGACCATCAAACATCATTCAAAAAATGGCTGGGGTACTAGGATTCGAACCTAGGGATGGCGAGATCAAAACCCGCTGCCTTACCGCTTGGCGATACCCCAACTAGAGATGGTGGCTATGACGGGATTCGAACCTGTGACCCCCGCATTATGAGTGCGATGCTCTAACCAACTGAGCTACATAGCCAACCGTGCTTCCAGTGAGTCGTTGCCTCGTCACTGTGCGGCCGGAATTATGCGTATCTGGCTCTGGGGCGTCAACCCTTTTTTTGTTTGAAAAAACGAATTTGGGTGCGTTTGGCGAGTTATTGGCCGCTGTCGTGCAAAAGCCCAACAATCTGGTTTTTTTTACGACATTCGCACCCAGATCGCGCCTCTGGCCAGATAAAAAAGAGGCCAGCAAATGCTGGCCTCTCATGGGGTTAGACGTTGAACAGGAAGTTCATGATATCGCCATCCTTGACGATGTAGTCTTTCCCTTCCGCGCGCATCTTGCCTGCTTCCTTGGCGCCTTGCTCACCCTTGTAGGTGATAAAGTCGTCGAAGGCGATGGTCTGGGCGCGAATAAAGCCTTTTTCGAAGTCGGTGTGGATCTTGCCAGCGGCCTGCGGGGCGGTGGCACCTACGGGAATGGTCCAGGCGCGCACTTCTTTCACACCGGCGGTGAAGTAGGTCTGCAACTTGAGCAGCTCGTATCCAGAACGGATCACCCGGTTCAGGCCCGGCTCCTCGATGCCCAGATCCGCCATGAACTCGGCGCGGTCTTCGTCGTCCAGCTCGGCGATGTCCGCCTCGATGGCGCAGCAGACGACCACGACAACGGCGTTCTCGGCGGCGGCTATCTCACGGACCTGATCCAGATAGGGATTGTTCTCGAAGCCATCTTCCGCCACGTTGGCGATGTACATGGTGGGTTTGAGGGTCAGGAAGTTGAGGTGGCTGACGGCGTCCAGCTCATCCTTGTCCAGCTTCATGCCGCGGATCATCTGGCCGTTTTCCAGGGCAACCTTGATCTTCTCCAGCACTTCCACTTCCAGCTTGGCATCCTTGTCGCCGCCCTTGGCACGCTTGGACTGGCGATTGATGGCGCGCTCGCAGGCATCCAGGTCGGAGAGGGCCAGCTCGGTGTTGATGACCTCGATGTCGTCGGCCGGGGAGACCTTGCCCGCCACGTGGACGATGTTCTCGTCCTCGAAGCAGCGCACCACGTGACCGATGGCTTCGGTTTCACGGATGTTGGCCAGGAACTGGTTGCCAAGGCCTTCGCCCTTGGAGGCACCGGCCACCAGGCCGGCGATGTCCACGAACTCCATGGTGGTAGGCACGACACGCTGCGGATTGATGATGGCCGCCAGCTGGTCGAGGCGGGGATCCGGCATGGGGACCACACCCGTGTTCGGCTCAATGGTGCAGAACGGGAAGTTGGCGGCTTCGATGCCGGCCTTGGTCAGCGCATTGAACAGGGTGGATTTGCCTACATTGGGCAGGCCCACGATACCGCATTTAAAACCCATGGATTGTTACCTTGTTGATGGATGCTTCAAGGGGCCGCGCGGGCGGCCCGTGTCGTGTTGCTTGACCCCGAGGCGAGGGATCTCGCCAGGAGCCGGTCATCTTGAACAGCCTGGTCATGCAGGCTGAAGGCCTAGACTTTCTCGGCCTTGAAACTGTGCAGGCGATTCATGGCCTTCGTCATGTCCTGCTTGAACAGGATGTCGGTGGCGCGCAGGGATTCGTCCAGCGCGGCCTCGATCAGACTCTGCTCACTGCTGGGCGCCTTGGTCAGCACGAAGCCGGCGACCAGCTCCTTGGCGCCCGGATGGCCGATGCCAAGGCGCAGCCGGAAGAAGTTATTGTTGTTGCCCATCCTGGCGATGATGTCCTTGAGGCCGTTATGGCCGCCGTGACCGCCCCCTTGCTTGAACTTGGCGATGCCGGGAGGCAGGTCCAGCTCGTCGTGGGCCACCAGGATCTCCTCCGGGGCGATCTGGTAGAAGCGCGCGAGCGCCGCCACGGCCTTGCCGGAGAGATTCATGTAGGTGTTCGGGATGAGCAGCCGCACATCCTGCCCGTCCACCTGGAAGCGGGCGGTGTGGCCGAAGAACTTGGGCTCTTCGCGCAGGCTGACATTGTGCCAGCGTGCCAGTTGCTCCACATACCAGGCGCCCGCATTGTGGCGGGTCTTGGCATATTCGGGGCCGGGATTACCCAGCCCGACAATCAGTTTGATTTGACTTGTCACGCTTGATGTCTTCACTCGCTACTTGCCATGGGCGGATGACCCGGGGCAATGGGACGCAATATTCTAGCCGCCGAGTGGCGATCACTCAACCAAAGTGCGGCAAGGTCGGGGAAAAGCCGGACAGAAGGGCTCGGGTGGGGTGGCTCGTCCGAGGTTTTCGTCTCTTGCCGAGTGGAGGTTGGCGGCTGGCGCCAGGCACCCAAAAAAACAAAAACCGCCATTCGGCGGTTTTTGTCACGACAGGGTCTATCAATGCTCGAACATGGCAGAGATGGACTCTTCGTTGCTGATGCGGCGAATCGCTTCGGCCAGCACGGAGGAGAGGGTCAGCTGCTTGACCTTGCCGACTGCCTTCATCTCCGGGGTGAGCGGGATGGAGTCGGTGATGATCAGCTCGTCGATGACCGAATTCTTGATGTTTTCAACGGCGGTGCCGGAGAAGACAGGGTGGGTTGCATAGGCGAACACGCGCTTGGCACCACGCTCTTTCAGCGCTTCGGCCGCTTTGCACAGGGTGCCGCCGGTGTCGATCATGTCGTCGACGATGACGCAGTCACGACCGGCTACGTCGCCGATCAGGTGCATGACCTGGGAGACGTTCGGACGGGGACGACGCTTGTCGATGATGGCGATGTCGGTGTCGTCCAGCAGCTTGGCGATGGCACGGGCACGGACCACGCCGCCGATGTCCGGTGACACGACCACGGGGGATTCGAGGTTCTTGGCCTTCATGTCTTCCAGCAGCACCGGGCTGCCGAACACGTTGTCGACGGGGACGTCGAAGAAGCCCTGGATCTGCTCGGCATGCAGGTCAACGGTCAGCACACGGTCCACACCCACGCTGGAGAGGAAGTCGGCGACGACCTTGGCGGTGATGGGCACACGGGCGGAGCGGACGCGGCGGTCCTGACGGGCATAACCAAAGTAGGGGATAACGGCAGTGATACGGCCAGCTGAAGCACGACGCAGTGCATCCACCATGACGATCAATTCCATCAAATTGTCGTTGGTCGGGGCACAGGTGGATTGAATGATGAAGATATCGCCACCGCGTACATTCTCGTTGATCTGTACGCTGATCTCGCCGTCGCTAAAGCGACCTACGGCAGCATTGCCGAGTTTGATAAACAGGCGATCTGCGATCTTCTGGGCTAGTTCCGGCGTTGCGTTACCAGCAAACAGCTTCATGTCAGGCACGGTTTGAAACCTCGGGGTTGCATCCAGTATGTGGGGAGTCTGATTTTAGACCCGTATCGTTTGGGGGCAAACGATTTAGCAAGATGACGGACAAGGTCTCTGGGCGATGTCGAGGATGGCGTCTCATCACCCGCAGGGTGGGTGGACGGGAATCCAGCTTGAGCGCCATCGCGTCAGATTGGCCCAAGACACATCGACGAGGTCAACACCTCCCGATACGGCCTCAACAAGGAGAGAGTTGGCTGGGGTACTAGGATTCGAACCTAGGAATGGCGAGATCAAAACCCGCTGCCTTACCGCTTGGCGATACCCCAATCACTCACTTGTTGCAAAGTGACGAAGAGTGGTGATATGTTCTCGCCCTTGGCGACAAACCCATCCCAGCCTTCCGGCACTCTTGCCAACACCTTCCGAGCAGCCATTTCGTCTTCAAATCGAGCAAAGACGCAGGCGCCAGTGCCCGTCATTCTTGACGGCGCGTATTCTAGCAACCAGCCGAGCGCATTGGCAACCTCGGGGTGGCGCTTTTTCACCAGCAGTTCGCAATCGTTTTTCCACTCTCCTGCCAGCAGATTTTCCAGGGTCATCTTGGGGGTGTTGCGGGGCAGGTCGGGATCCTGGAACACGGCGGCGGTGGCCACATGGCAATCCGGCTTGAGTACCAGGTACCAGGCATCCGGCACCTCGATCTGTTGCAACCGCTCCCCCACGCCCTCGGCGAAGGCGGCCTTACCCCGCACGAACACCGGCACGTCGGCGCCCAGCTGCACGCCGAGCTCGGCCAGCTCGTCTTCACTCAAGCCGGCTTGCCAGAGGTGGTTCAAGGCCACTAGGGTGGTGGCCGCGTCCGACGAGCCGCCCCCGATGCCGCCTCCCATGGGCAGTACCTTCTCCAGCCGGATATGGGCTCCCTGCGGACTGGCCAACCGGTTCTGCAACAGTCGCGCAGCCCGGATGATAAGGTTTTGTTCATCGGGCACGCTGGGAATGGCCGGGCTCAAGGTGAGCTGGTCGCTGCCGGGGATCGGCTCGAATTCGAGCCAGTCGCCGTGATTGAGGAAGATGAAGAGGGTCTGCAGTTCGTGGTAGCCATCGGGGCGGCGGCCGTTGACGTGCAGGAAGAGGTTCAGCTTGGCCGGGGCGGGCCAGCGGATCGGCGCCGGGTCGTGCATCATGGTGCCAGGGTCCACTCGTTGATCTGCAGCTTGAGACGGCTCTCCTGCCCGGTCATGGTGAGCAGGTGGGGCAGGCGATAGCCGTCTTGATCCCGATAGTCCCCGTAGACGATCTGCCACTGGCCGTCGCGCACGCTGGCGAGGCTGGCATCGGGGTTGAGCTCGAATTCGGCCTGCCCCGGCAATCCCTTGATCCACTCAGGCAGCCCGGCCACCGGAATGTGCCAGCCGGTGAGCTGATAGACCAGGAGCTCGGCATCCGGGCTCTGGTGCTGTTTTCCGTCGTTGTCGAGCAGAGTCACCTCGCCGCCGGTGCGGGAGAGTTCCAGAATATGGGTGCCGATGAGGCTGGTGAGGTTGAGGCGATAGTCATCGCCGTTCTGCTGCCAGTTGAGGCGGGCGCTGCCCTTCTGGCGGGCGGTGATGATGGCCATCTTGCCCGACAACTGCCAGTGTGTGAGGCGTTCGAGGCGGGCGCGCTCCTGCTGCCAGTTGACCTGATCCCGCTGGGGTTGGGTGGTGGTACAGCCCGCCAGCACCAGCAGGCAGGCGAGGGAGAAGATACGCAACAACAAGGTGGAGCTCCGCAGATGAGGTTTGCGACAGTATAAGGGGCGGCCGTATTGCTTTTAAAGACTTACCCTTTCTCGTACAATTGTCGGCCTCTACACCCTGTGCATGAAACGATCATCACCCACCCATGAGTCTGCTTGCCCTCGGAATCAACCACAACACCGCCAGTGTCGCCTTGCGGGAGCGGGTCGCCTTTGGCCCGGACCGCATCGATCGCGCCCTGCGTGAGCTGGTGGAGCAGCCTGGCGTCAGCGAGGCGGTGATCGTCTCCACCTGCAACCGCACCGAGCTCTATTGCAGCCTGGAGCAGGGGCAGGGGGAGCAGGTGCTGAACTGGTTGCAGCGGTTCCACGCGCTGGAGGCGAGCGAGGTGCTCTCCGCCATCTACCGGCACCAGGACGAGGAAGCGGTGCGACACCTGATGCGGGTGGCCTGTGGCCTCGACTCCCTGGTGCTCGGGGAGCCGCAGATCCTGGGGCAGATCAAGCAATCCTACGCCCACGCCCAGCAGGCGGATGCGGTGAAAGGATCCCTGGAGCGCCTGTTCCAGAAATCCTTCTCGGTGGCCAAACGGGTGCGCACTGACACCGAGATCGGCGCCAGCGCGGTGTCGGTGGCCTTCGCCGCCGTGAGCCTGGCCCGCCGTATCTTCTCCGATCTCTCCCAGACCAAGGTGCTGCTGGTGGGCGCCGGCGAAACCATCGAACTGGTGGCCCGCCACCTGCGCGAGCAGAGCGTGACCCGGATGATGGTGGCGAACCGCACCCTGCAACGGGCTCAGTTGCTGGCAGAGGAGTTCGGTGCCCAGGTAATGATCCTGGAGGAGATCCCGGACTACCTGCACGAGGCGGACATCGTCATCAGCTCCACGGCAAGCCCCCTGCCCATCATCGGCAAGGGCATGGTGGAGCGGGCGCTCAAGGCGCGTCGCTTCAAGCCCATGTTCCTGGTGGACATCGCCGTGCCCCGCGACATCGAAGCCGAGGTGGACGAGCTCTCCGATGCCTATCTCTACACGGTGGACGATCTGCAGGGCATCATCGAGCAGAACCTGGAGACCCGCAAGCGGGCGGCCGCCGAGGCGGAACTCATCGTGCAGGAAGAGCGCGACGAGTTCATGGGTTGGTATCGCAGCCAGCACTCGGTGGATCTCATTCGCGATTATCGCCATCAGTCACAGCAGGTCGCCGACGAAGAGTTGCAGCGGGCCCTGCTGGCCCTGCAACAGGGTGAAAATGCCGAGCAGGCGCTCAAGGCCATGGCCCATCGCCTCACCAACAAGCTGATCCACGCACCGACCCAGGCCCTGCGCCAGGCCGCCGCCCAGGGGGACAGCCACAAGCTGGCCCAACTGCGTCAGGTGCTGGGATTGTCACAAGAATCATAGTGTTGGGACGGCCCTTTGCCGTCCCGTCCTCCATCGAGAATCCAAGAGTCATGAACCCCTCATTGATCAGAAAGCTGGAAGGCCTCATCGAGCGCCATGAAGAAGTACAGGCCCTGCTCGGGGAGCCCGGGGTCGCCTCGGATCAGGACAGATACCGCGCCCTGACCCGGGAATACGCCCTGCTGGAAGATATCGTTCACGCCTTCCAGCGTTTCCGCCAGGCCGAAGAGAACCTCGAGACCACCCGGCTGATGCTGGAGGAAGAGGATGCCGAGCTGCGGGAGATGGCGCAAGAGGAACTGCCGCTCGCCAAGGCGACCTTCGAGGAGCAGGAGCAGGCGCTTCAGGTGATGCTGTTGCCGCGCGACCCCAAGGATGACAACAACTGCTATCTGGAGATCCGCGCCGGTGCCGGTGGCGACGAGGCGGCCATTTTCGCGGGGGATCTGTTCCGCATGTACTCCCGCTACGCCGAGCGTCAGGGGTGGCGTGTCTCCATCGTCAGCTGCAATGACGGCGAACACGGCGGCTACAAGGAGGTGATCGCCAAGGTGGACGGTGAGCACGTCTACGGCCGCCTCAAGTTCGAGTCCGGCGGCCACCGGGTGCAGCGAGTCCCCGAGACCGAATCCCAGGGCCGGGTGCACACCTCCGCCTGTACCGTGGCCGTGCTGCCGGAAGTGCCGGAAGCCGAGCAGGTGGAGATCAACCCCTCCGAGCTGAAGATCGACACCTTCCGCGCCTCCGGTGCCGGCGGCCAGCACGTCAACAAGACCGACTCCGCCATCCGCATCACCCACCTGCCCACCGGGCTGGTGGTGGAGTGCCAGGACGAGCGCTCCCAGCACAAGAACCGCGCCAAGGCGATGTCGGTGCTCTCCGCTCGCCTGCAGGCGGCCGAGGACGAACGCCATCGCGCCGCCGAGCAGAGTACCCGCCGCAACCTGGTGGGCTCCGGGGATCGCTCCGAGCGCATCCGCACCTACAACTATCCCCAGGGGCGTCTCTCCGAGCACCGGATCAACCTCACCCTCTATCGTCTGGGCGACATCCTGGAAGGGGATCTGGACTGCGTGATCACCCCCCTGGTGCAGGAGTATCAGGCGGATCAGCTCGCCTCCCTGGCCGAGAGCAACTGATGCAGATCCAGCAGGCCCGCGCCCATATCATGGCGACCCTGGCCTCCGGGGAATCCCCCCGTGCCGACGCCGATGCCCTGCTCTGTCATCTGCTGGATTGCCGGCGCAGCTATCTGATGACCTGGCCGGAGCACGAGCTCGATGCCGCCCAGCAGGCGACCCTGGCGGGCTGGCTTGCCCGTCGCCTCAATGGTGAGCCCATTGCCCACCTCATCGGTGAGCGGGAGTTCTGGTCGCTGCCGCTGAAAGTGAGCCCGGCCACCCTGATCCCGCGTCCCGATACCGAGGTGCTGGTGGAACAGGCGCTGGCCCGCCTGCCGGGCGGCCCCTGCGCCCTGCTGGATCTGGGCACGGGCACCGGTGCCATCGCCCTTGCGCTCAAGTCTGAGCGACCGGATGCCGATGTATGGGCGGTGGACAGGATGCCGGCCGCGGCCGCGTTGGCCCGCACCAACAGCGCCGCCCTGGGGTTGCCCATCGAAGTGCGCGACGGCAGCTGGTTTGCGCCGCTCTCGGATGCACCGCGCTTTGCGATGATCGTCTCCAACCCGCCTTACATCGACGGGACGGATCCCCATCTTCACGAGGGGGACGTGCGCTTCGAGCCGCGCTCCGCCCTGGTGGCGGAGGAGCAGGGGCTGGCGGATATCCGCCTCATCGTCACCCAGGCGCCCGCCCATCTGGTGCCAGGTGGCTGGCTGTTGCTGGAACACGGTTGGGATCAGGGGGAGGCGGTGCGTCAACTCCTGCTGCAACAAGGCTACGTCCAGGTGGAAACCGTGCGCGATTACGGCGATAACGAGCGGGTGACCCTGGGGCGCCTGGCTCAGTGATATGACGGGCGGGCCCGGTCTGCCCCTGTTCAAGGAAATTATATGTATGTTGTTCTCAAGCATCTGCACCTCACCCTGATTGCCGGGGCCGTGCTGATGTTTATCCTGCGCTTTTACTGGTTGCAGACCGGCTCCGCACTGGCAGGGGGCGCCCGCACCCTCAAGATCAGCGGCTGGCTCTACGGCCTGGTGGTGCTCTCCGGTGTGCTGCTTTGCATGGTGCTGGGTCTCAACCCCCTCAACAACGCCATTCCCTGGCTGGCCGAGAAGCTGACGTCCATCCTGGTGGTGGCGTTTCTGGCCATAATGGCGCTGCGCCTGGCCCGCAGCAACGGCATCCGCTGGTTTGCCTTCTTGGGCGCACTGGGGTGGATCTTCTTTATCGCCAAGATTGCGGTGCAAAAGCAGGCCAGCCTGTTCGGCTAGGAAGGATGACGATGATACGTGTGGATGAGTGGACCGACTTCGAGGCTCACGATCTGGCCGAGCTGGCGCTGTCGGTGAGCGACGAGATCCGGGGCCATGGCGGCACGGGAGAGACCGAGCTTGCCCTCCTCGATGCCTGGCTGGACGAGACGATTGCCGAGGGAGACTGCGACGAGGTGCGCCGTCAGCTGTTGCAGGGTTTCTACCAGACCCTGGGCTTTCGTGGCGACTGGCAGGATTACTTCTCGTCCGCCAACTGCGATCTGGACCAGGTGCTGGCAAGGCGCAAGGGGATCCCGGTCAGTCTCGGCATCCTCCTCATCCAGCTGGGTCGCAAGATAGGGCTGGATGTGGAGGGGATCTGCTTCCCCGGTCATTTCCTCCTGAGTTTTGCCGGTCTGGACGGGGAGGTCTATGTGGACCCCTTCACCGGTGATGAACTGAGCCGGCACCGCATCGAACTGCTGCTGCGCGGTGCCCTCGGCAACCTGGCGAGTCTGAGCGATGATCATCTGCAGCCATCGGGGCAGTGGGAGATCATCGAGCGCTTGCTCAATGTCAGCAAGGGCGCCCTGCTGCGCGAGGAGCGCATGACGGAGGCGCTGCGCTGCAGCGAGCTGCTGCTGCGCATGAAGCCCGGCGATCCGCTGGAGACGCGGGATCGGGGCTTCATCTATGAGCAACTCGATTGCCCGCGCTTTGCCGCCGACGATTTCGAATACTTTATTGAACAATGCCCTGATGATCCCGTGGCCGATGTGCTGAAAACCCAGCTGGCCACCCTGGACCTCAGTCCCAAGCCCCTCCATTAAGGATCCCTGAGATGGAACAGAAGAATATCAAGGTCAACCAGATCGACGTCGCCAACGACAAACCTTTCGTGCTGTTCGGCGGCATGAACGTGCTGGAATCCCGCGACATGGCGATGGCGGTGTGCGAGAAGTACGTGGAAGTGACCAGCAAGCTCGGCATCCCGTTCGTCTTCAAGGCGAGCTGGGACAAGGCCAACCGCTCCTCCATCCACTCCTATCGCGGCCCGGGTCTGGAAGAGGGGATGAAGATCTTCCAGGAGCTGAAAGCGACCTTCGGCATGCCGGTGATCTCCGATCTGCATGAGCCCCATCAGGCCAAACCGGTCGCCGAGGTGGTCGACGTCATCCAGCTGCCCGCCTTCCTGGCGCGCCAGACCGATCTGGTAGAGGCCATGGCCCGCACCGGCAACGTCATCAATATCAAGAAGCCGCAATTCCTGAGCCCAAGCCAGATGAAGAACATCACCGACAAGTTCGAGGAGTGTGGCAACGATCGCCTGATCCTCTGCGAGCGCGGTGCCAACTTCGGCTATGACAACCTGGTGGTGGACATGCTGGGTCTGGGCGTCATGAAGAAGAGCACCGGCGGCTATCCGGTCATCTTTGACGTCACCCACTCCCTGCAGTGCCGTGATCCCCTGGGGGCGGCCTCCGGCGGTCGCCGCGAGCAGGTGACCGAGTTGGCCCGTGCCGGCATGGCGGTGGGCCTGGCCGGTCTCTTTATCGAATCCCACCCGGATCCGAAAATTGCCCGCTGCGACGGCCCGAGCGCCCTGCCGCTGGAGAAGCTGGAAGGCTTCCTCAAGCAGATGAAGGCCATCGACGATCTCGTCAAGAGCTTCGAGCCCCTCGATACCTCCGCCTGATCGCGATTTTTACTATCAAAAATGCCCCGCCATGCGGGCAATGCTGTTCACTTAAGAGAATTTGAGTTCCAGTCCACGTAGTATCAGGACAAAAAATCGAGGGAGGCATGATGCCTCCCTCTTTCTATTGCAAGCCCCGCTGGATAAAGGCTGGAGGAAGATCGACTGGACACAGCCTTGCCCCCTCAACTCAAATCCAATTTATGAATAATCAGTCAAAAAAGTGCTTATCTGAACAGCATTGCCGCCATGCGGGGCATTTTTATTTCCGTCATTTTCATTTGGTGCTCTTCGGCGTCCATTGCGACCATGTTTCCGTGGTGTTAATGATGTTAAATATATTGTGTGATTGATGTCTCTTATTTGCTTCTTATGACATGCAAAAGTAGCGACCGTCAGGATGGCAAAAAGGTATGAAGCGGGTGAGATAACCCTATTTCTCGCCGCAGACTGCTGCATGCGTTATTTGCTGTCAGTGGAGTCACACTTATTAACAGGACGTTGAGCATGCACAAGAAAATTGTCAGTAGCCTCTATTTTCAGGTGATATTGGCAATCACCATCGGAATATGTCTGGGACATGTCTATCCGAGTCTGGGCGCAGATATGAAACCCCTTGGTGATGGCTTCGTTAAATTAATCAAGATGATCATCGCCCCCGTCATTTTTTGTACCGTGGTCACCGGCATTGCCGGCATGGAAAGCATGAAGGCGGTGGGCAAAACCGGTGCCATTGCGCTGATCTATTTTGAAGTGGTGAGCACCCTGGCCCTGATCATCGGTCTGTGCGTGGTCAACGTGCTGCAGCCAGGGGCCGGTATGAATGTGGATCCCTCCTCACTCGACGCCAGCGCCATCTCCGTCTATGCGGATCAGGCCCAGTCCCAGGGGATAATTCCCTTCCTGCTGGATGTGATACCGGCCAGCGTCATCGGTGCCTTTGCCGGCGGCAATATACTCCAGGTGTTGCTGTTTGCCGTCCTGTTCGGATTTTCCCTGCATCATATCGGGGAGAAGGGAAAACCCATCTTCAATATCATCGATGGTTTCTCCCAGGTTATTTTCGGCATCATCAACATGATCATGAAACTGGCGCCGATCGGGGCATTTGGCGCCATGGCATTCACCATAGGGAAATACGGTATTGGTTCTTTGGTTCAGCTGGGACAATTAATTGCTAGTTTCTATCTGACCTGCCTGCTGTTTATTTTTCTGGTGCTCGGCAGTATCGCCAAAGCCAATGGCTTCAGCATTGTGCGCTTTATTGCCTATATCCGGGAAGAGCTGTTGATCGTGCTCGGAACATCCTCGTCGGAATCCGTATTACCGCGCATGCTGGTGAAAATGGAGGCGCTGGGCTGCAAGAAATCGGTGGTGGGTCTGGTGATCCCGACCGGTTACTCATTCAACCTGGACGGCACCTCCATCTATCTGACCATGGCCGCCGTCTTCATCGCCCAGGCGACCAACACCCCGCTGGACCTGTTCCATCAGCTCACCCTGCTGGTGGTGCTGCTTATCTCCTCCAAGGGGGCGGCCGGAGTCACGGGGAGTGGCTTCATCGTGCTGGCAGCCACCATCTCGGCGGTAGGGCATCTGCCGCTGGCCGGGCTGGCGCTGATCCTCGGGATTGATCGCTTCATGTCGGAGGCGCGCGCCCTGACCAACCTCATCGGCAACGGGGTGGCGACCCTGGTGGTGGCCCGTTACTGCGATCAGCTCGACGAGGCCACCATGCAGGACGCCCTGGTGAAACCCGTGGTGGCAAGGCCGGTGGACCTGCGAAGCTGACCCAGGTTCCGGCGGCGATCATCACCCATGAAAAAACGGCCCGAGGGGGCCGTTTTTTATCTCTTTACGCAGGGCGCTTTACAGGCTCTGGGTGAAGGTGCGGGTGACCACGTCACGCTGCTGCTCCGGGGTCAGGGCGTTGAAACGCACGGCGTAACCGGAGACGCGGATGGTGAGCTGCGGGTATTTTTCCGGGTTGGCGATGGCGTCTTCCAGGGTTTCGCGGCGCAGTACGTTGACGTTCAGGTGCTGACCCCCTTCGACCACAGGCTCTTGCTGAACCGGCAGTTCACGGTATTCGAATTGACCCAGGTCGGAGAGGCTGACTTCCTGATCGGCGGCAAAGCTGTCGCCCTTGGCGCAGATGCAGCGAGCTTGTTGTTTCTCTTCGTCCAGCAGCCAGAAAGAGTTCAGCAGAGCGGCGTTGGCGGACTGGGTGATTTGGATGCCCTTGATCATGGTATGACTCCTCATAGGAAAGCGGATTCAACGGTAAGCACATTACCCTGATGTTTTTAAACCACCTCTTGGAAGGAATGATTTAACGGGGCCTTGCCTTACACCTTTACTTCGTTGGGGCCATATATACCACGACGGTAATATTACGAAAATTGATCCAAATCAATAAAACCCCATTTTGCGTGCATTGAAAGGGATTAAATCATTGAGTTGAATCAAAAACAGATCATTTTTCTGTTTTTGTAAGATATATGGATTATGCATTTTTTATTATTCATATCTAGTAATTTAACTACACCTTTAGGGTTTATTTCTGGCGTCAGCGAAAACCGGCCTGCCCATGAGGCCTGTCCGAAGGACGTCCTGTTATTCCTGTGTCGACGCAGCCTCGGTCATTGCCCGTGAACGCCGCCGCCACTTCCCAGGCTGGCAAGGCTGAGCCTGACCTCCATGCGGTTGCGTCTTGGGGGCGAGGACCCTATCCTGAGCCCCTTGCTCTATTGACCGAGGAGATAGCGGTGCCAAGCTGGACAGAAGGCGGGGAGTGGGGAGAGGCTGGCATGCCAGCCAGGATGGAAGGAGTGGATCCACAACGAGAGGAGACGGGTGTGCTGACCTGGAAAGATGTGATTGGTTCGGAGAAAGAGCAGGCGTATTTCATGGACACCCTGGCCACCGTCAGGGCCGAGCGGGAGGCGGGCAAGGTGATCTATCCCCCGGCGACCGAGGTCTTCAATGCCTTCAAACTGACCGAGCTGGATGACGTCAAGGTGGTGATCCTGGGGCAGGATCCCTATCACGGCCCGGACCAGGCGCACGGCCTCTGTTTCTCCGTCTTGCCCGGAGTGCGCACGCCGCCGTCCCTCGTCAACATCTACAAGGAGATGCAGCGGGATCTGCCGGGTTTTGTCACACCCCATCACGGCTTTCTGGAGTCCTGGGCCAAACAGGGGGTGCTGCTGCTCAATACCGTGCTGACGGTCCAGGCGGGCCAGGCCCACTCCCATGCCCACCTGGGGTGGGAGACCTTTACCGATCGTGTCATCGAGCGGATCAATGCCCATTGCCAGGGAGTCGTCTTCCTGCTGTGGGGCGCTCATGCCCAGAAGAAAGGGCGCTTCATCGACCGGTCGCGCCACCATGTGCTGAGCGCCCCCCATCCCAGCCCGCTCTCTGCCCATCGCGGTTTCATCGGTTGCGGCCACTTCTCCGAGGCCAATCGCCTGCTGGTCCAGCAGGGACGCAGTCCCATCGACTGGCTCTCGGTCTGCGCCGATCCGGCGGCCTGACGCCTTGAATGCACAGGGGAAATGGTCTCCCCTGTGCCCCCTGTGGTGAGAGGCTGGTGCAGCCGCTGTCTGCATCCGACTTGATTGAGTGCAAAGTTCAGGCAATAAATGACCGTATACTCGAGACAGACGTTTTCTCATTTCAGTGCAAGGAGTGCCCATGTTATCCAGTCTGCATAAGGACCATCTCAACATCACCCGGTTGCTGTCGCTGCTCAAGCAAAAGCTGGCGGCCATTCGCAATGAGCAGCCGGTGAGCTACTTCCTGCTGCGGGATGTGGTGGATTATCTGCGCGAGGTATCCGACAAGTACCACCACCCGAAGGAAGACATGATTTATGACTACTACCTGAAATACAGGGTGGTGGAGGGGGAGGTGGCCAACCGGCTGCACGAGGAGCACGCCCGTCTGCTGGATGCAGGGACCGAGCTCAAGGAGATGGTGGAGATGATCCTGATGGACGCGGTCATCCCGCTGGATCAGTTCGTGGCCCGTCTGGAGCAGTTCATCGAGCAGCAGGAGGCGCACATGAACTATGAGGAAGGGGTCATCTTCCCCCATCTGCGCGACTCCCTGACCGAGGATGACTGGCGTCATCTCGAACAGCTCTGGCAGAACCGGGCCATCAATGATCCCCTGTTCGGGGCGGAGGTAAGCCAGCACTTCCAGGCGCTGGCCAAACAGCTCTCGCTGCCTGCAGCCTGACAGGAGGTTCACCTATAAAAACAGCGCCCCGGTCAATCCGGGGCGCTGTTTTTATGGCTCCACTCGTTGGAGTGAAACATGGGCGACGTGGGCGTATCAGAGCTCCAGGTCGTCCGATCCTTCATAGGCGATGTCGATGGCCTGCAGCTCCTTTTGCAGGCGGTGCTTGTCTTTAAGCGCCTCAATCTCACGCCATTTGCGTTTTTTTCCCGTTGTCCCGCGGCTACGTGAACCCAGCTCAACGACCTCGTCAAAATCGAAGTTGAACATGTCCATGGCTCCCTCCTTGGTTTTATGGTTTTCACCATCCGTATAACACGACGCCTTTGAAAATAAAACGTTTTTATGACGAAGTTGTGACAACCGGAAACAGGAACAAAAAAACCGAGCTGCCCTTTCGGGAGCCCGGTTTTTGCGGCGCCACTTCGCTCTGTGAGAGCCGTGTGGCGAGCAGCCTTACAGGTGGCTTGCCAGCATGGTTTCCAGCTTGCCCTGGTCTATGGCGAACAGGCGGATGCCTTCCCCCAGTTTCTCTACGGCCATGGCGTCCTGGTTCAGCTCCCAGCGGAATTCGGCTTCGGTCATCGGGGCCGGTTTGGCTGTGCGCTCGCCGGTGTAGTCCAGCTTGCGCACCACGGTGCCTTCAGCCTTGCTCAGCTCTTCCAGCAAAGCGGGGCCAATGGTCAGGCGGTCGCAGCCGGCCAGTTCCAGGATTTCGCCGGTGTTGCGGAAGCTCGCGCCCATGACCACGGTCGGGTAGTCGTGCTGCTTGTAGTAGTTGTAGATGGCGGTGACGGAGACCACGCCCGGATCTTCACTGGCGGTGTAGTCACGGCCGTTCTTGGCCTTGTACCAGTCGAGGATGCGGCCCACGAACGGGGAGATGAGGAAGGCGCCGGCTTCGGCACAGGCACGAGCCTGGGCGAAGGAGAACAGCAGGGTCAGGTTGCACTGGATACCCTCTTTCTCCAGCACCTCGGCGGCACGGATCCCTTCCCAGGTGGAGGCCAGCTTGATCAGGATGCGATCATTGCTGATGCCGGCTTCGTTGTAGAGGCGGATCAGCTTGCGGGCCTTGGCGATGCTGGCGTCGGTGTCGAAGGAGAGGCGGGCGTCCACTTCGGTGGAGATGCGGCCCGGAACGATTTTCAGCACTTCGAGGCCGATGTTGACCGCCAGCTTGTCGCCTGCGTCGATGATTTGCTGTGCCTTGTCCTGGCTCTGGGATTTGGCCCAGGCAATGGCGTCCTGGATCAGGGCTGCGTACTCGGGGATCTCGGAGGCCTTGAGTACCAGAGAGGGGTTGGTGGTGGCATCGATGGGCTGGTAGCGCTTGATGGCTTCGATGTCGCCGGTATCGGCAACCACTGTGGTCAGGGCTTTCAGCTGGGTCAATTTATCGGCCATGGCAAATATCATCTCTTTATGAGGGAGCAATCCCAGGGTGGCAGGCATGAGACGGCAGTTCTGAAATTAAATTACAAGATCCCGGCGGCTCAGGCTCAGAAAGGGGCGATGGGCAGGCCCCATCGTCATTGCCTGCCTAATTAATACGGATGTGGCGCATCCTGCAATAGGGGGGCTTGTATGCGAATCAGCTAGGTGGTGAAAGCGGTACCGGCTGTCTGGTGAAAGTGTTTGATAAAAAACGAGTTTTATTCATGGTGTGGCGGCTGGCTCCGACATGGAAAAGCGCAATTATTTTGGTGGATTCATAAATTTGTGCGGGAGGTCACATAAATAGTTCTGTCAGCTACTTGAAATTTAATTACGTGTAAAACGTTTTGCGTTACAACCCCTTGCCGATGAGGCATGAGAGGCAAACGCTTGTCTCCCTGGTTTCGTTTCACTCAACGGTTTTTACCCCCATGGGATGAGTTGTAAAATGGTTCTCTATTGGCTCTAATTTGTGTGGGGCTGGGTTGCGCATCAATTTTTGTTGATTTATTGCGTGCTAAATGAAGCTTTTTTGCATCAAATTGCTCGTTTTTTGTCTCCCCGGTGAGCCCTGTCACTATTCTGAATTCCCTCGCTATGCTAGATTCCGCCCCTTCGGCGCAATGCTGGTTCGGAAATTGACAGAGAGCGGTCAGCGCAGACTGGCCATGGATGTGATAACAACGAGAGAATTATGGACACCTTGATTGCAATGATTAACGACCTGATGTGGGGAGCCGTGCTCATTTACCTGCTGATCGGGGTCGGTATCTTCTTTACCTTCCGCCTGGGTTTTATCCAGATCCGCCACTTCGGCCACATGTTCTCGGTCCTGCGCAACAGTCGCAAATCCGACAGCGCCGGCATCTCCTCCTTCCAGGCTCTGTGTACCAGCCTGGCGGCCCGTGTCGGGACGGGCAATCTGGCCGGTGTGGCCGTCGCCATCTATCTGGGTGGCCCTGGCGCCGTCTTCTGGATGTGGCTGATCGCCTTCATCGGCATGGCCACCGCCTTCGTGGAGAGCACCCTGGCCCAGCTCTACAAGGTCAAGGATGAGGATGGCAACTACCGGGGCGGCCCCGCCTACTACATGGAGCGCGGCCTCGGCATGCGCTGGATGGGGGTGGTCTTCTCCCTCTGCCTGCTGCTGGCCTTCGGTCTGGTGTTCAACGCGGTGCAGGCCAACTCCATCAGCCTGGCCATGAACGTCGCCTTCGGCATCCCTGACTGGGTGAGCGGTCTGGCCCTGGTGGTGCTCTCCGGTCTCATCATCTTCGGCGGCATTCGCGGCATCGCCCGCTTTGCCGAGCTGGTGGTGCCCTTCATGGCGCTGGCCTACATCCTGATGGCGCTGTTCGTGGTGTTCATGAACATCAGCGAGCTGCCGAGTATCTTCGCCCTCATCATCAAGTCTGCGTTCGGCATCGAGCAGGCAGGTTCCGGCGCCATGGGCTATGCCATCTCCCAGGCGATGATCAACGGCATCAAGCGCGGCCTCTTCTCCAACGAGGCGGGCATGGGCTCTGCCCCCAATGCTGCCGCCACCGCCACCCCCTATCCGCCGCACCCGGCCTCCCAGGGCTATGTGCAGATGCTGGGGGTCTTCCTCGATACCATCGTCATCTGTACCTGTACTGCCGCCATCATCCTGATGTCCGGCCAGTTCGAGCCGGGCTCCGGCGTGACCGGTGTCGAGCTGACCCAGCGTGCGCTCTCCTCCCAGGTGGGCGGCGGTGGCAACATCTTCATCGCAGCGGCCATTTTCTTCTTCGCCTTCACCTCCATCGTGGCGAACTACTCCTATGCGGAGACCAACCTGGTGTTCCTCGAGCACAACCACAAGGGCGGCCTGATGCTGTTCCGGATGTTCGTGCTGGGCATGGTGATGTTCGGCTCCGTGGGCGAGCTGCCGACCGTGTGGGCTCTGGCGGATGTCTCCATGGGGCTGATGGCCATCGTCAACCTGGTGGCCATCCTGCTGCTCTCCGGTGTCGCCATCAAGCTGGCCAAGGACTACAACGACCAGCTCAAGGTGGGCCGCGTGCCGACCTTCGATGCCAACAAATACCCCGAGCTGCGCAGCCAGCTGGAAGAGGGGATCTGGGACAACCCGGGCAAGAAATAAGGTTCATCGCGGCTTTCCGGGGAAGGCCGCCTTGATTTTCAGAAAAAAGTATTCTGAGTCCCTAAATCCATATGCCATGCGCTTTATCACTTTGATCTTGTTGTTCACCCCTTCCAGCACACTCGTGTGCATCGGGTAGTTTG
>NZ_JAGKRH010000162.1:0-935 GCF_017939245.1 Aeromonas sp. PrichA-15
CACGTAGATTGCCCGGGTCACGCCGACTACGTTAAAAACATGATCACCGGTGCTGCCCAGATGGACGGCGCAATCCTGGTAGTAGCAGCGACTGACGGCCCGATGCCGCAGACTCGTGAGCACATCCTGCTGGGTCGTCAGGTAGGCGTTCCGTACATCATCGTGTTCATGAACAAGTGCGACATGGTAGATGACGAAGAGCTGCTGGAACTGGTCGAGATGGAAGTTCGCGAACTGCTGTCCGAGTACGACTTCCCGGGTGATGACCTGCCGGTAGTCCGTGGTTCCGCACTGAAAGCGCTGGAAGGCGAAGCTCAGTGGGAAGAGAAGATCCTGGAACTGGCTGGCCACCTGGACACCTACATTCCGGAGCCGGAGCGTGCCATCGACCAGCCGTTCCTGATGCCTATCGAAGACGTCTTCTCCATCGCAGGCCGTGGTACCGTAGTAACCGGTCGTGTAGAGCGCGGTATCGTCAAGGTTGGTGAAGAAGTGGAAATCGTTGGTATCAAAGATACCACCAAGACCACCTGTACCGGCGTTGAAATGTTCCGCAAACTGCTGGACGAAGGTCGTGCAGGTGAGAACGTTGGCGCGCTGCTGCGTGGCGTGAAGCGTGAAGACGTAGAGCGTGGTCAGGTACTGGCCAAGCCGGGCACCATCAAGCCGCACACCAAGTTCGAATCCGAAGTGTACGTGCTGTCCAAAGAAGAAGGTGGTCGTCACACTCCGTTCTTCAAGGGCTACCGTCCGCAGTTCTACTTCCGTACTACCGACGTGACCGGTACCATCGAACTGCCGGAAGGCGTAGAGATGGTCATGCCGGGCGACAACATCAAGATGGTTGTTACCCTGATTGCCCCGATCGCGATGGACGACGGCCTGCGTTTCGCCATCCGTGAAGGTGGCCGTACCGTAGGTGCTGGTGTTGTAGC
>NZ_JAGKRH010000163.1:0-18037 GCF_017939245.1 Aeromonas sp. PrichA-15
TCTGGGCCATAAAAATAAACAGTTAGTTAAGATCTCGACTATTTACAGCTTGGCAACGCAAGGTACAATTAAAATCGTACTTGGCGCCGCTCAACTGATCGATACTTGATCAACTAGCGCAAAGAATGATCATGCGTCGGCCCTGCTGACCTACCTGCTCGAACAGGGAGGGCTCGAGGATGGTCAGCATGCCCTGGTGCGCAAAATCCACCAGGCCGGGCAGGCGCTGCTCGGGATCATCAACGACATCCTCGATTTCTCCAAGATTGAGTCGGGTCGGCTCAAGCTTGAGCGGGTGCCATTCAGTCTCGAAGAGGTGCTCGATCACGTGGCGGCCATCATGTCCACCTGCGTTGGCCAGAAGCACCTCAAACTGGTGGTGAGCAGTGCCCCCGAGCCGGTTTCCCATCTGATTGGGGACGCCCTGCGCCTCGAGCAGGTGCTGCTCAACCTGACCGGCAATGCCATCAAGTTTACCGAACGCGGCGAGGTGGAGGTCAAGGTTGTGCTGGAATCAGAGCAAGACGGCATGGCCACCTTGCTGTTTCGGGTGCGCGACACCGGGATCGGCATTCCCCCCGAGCAGCAGGCCAACATTTTCAATGCATTCTCCCAGGCAGACTCCTCCACCAGTCGCCGCTTCGGGGGCACCGGGCTTGGTCTGACCATCAGTCGCCGCCTGGTGAATCTGATGGGGGGGACATCGGCGTCACCAGCGAGCTTGGCAAGGGGAGCGAATTCTGGTTCCGCGTCCGGCTGGAGCAGGGGGAGCGGCCCGAGGCCTTGAACGAGCGCCTGCAGCACATCTCGCTGCTCATCGCCGACGACAATCAGGTGACCCGCGACGCCCTGTCGATGACGGTGGGTTCCCTCGGATGGCAGTCGCGGGTGGTGGAGTCCGGTGAGCAGGCGCTGCACCATCTGCTGCGCCAGGGGGAGCGTTTTGACGTGATCCTGCTCGACTGGATCATGCCGGGCATGGACGGGCTCGAGACCTGCCTGGCCATTCGCCGCGCCTTCGAGCAGCAGGAGCGTTCACCCATCATCATCATGGCGACCGCCTATTCCCAGGATGAACTGATGCACCGCCCCGGCTCGGATCAGGTGGATCTGGTGCTGCACAAACCGGTCACCGGCTCCAGTCTCTACAACGCGGTGGCACGTCTCATCCACGAGAAGCGCGAGCATGTGGAGCCCCTTGAGAGTGGCCAGCGCCGTCTGCGCCTGCCGGGCGTGCACATACTGCTGGTGGATGACAGCGACATCAACCTGGAGGTGGCGACCCGCTTGTTGCAACGGGAGGGGGCCGAGGTGATCACCGCCATCGATGGGGAGCGAGCCCTGGCCTGCCTGGCAGATCCGGCACGGCGCATCGATCTGGTACTCATGGATGTGCAGATGCCAGTGATGGATGGCTACGAGGCGACCCGTCGCCTGCGTCTGCTGCCGGGGCGGGAGGAGACTCCCGTGCTGGCACTCACCGCAGGGGTATTCAAGGATCAGCGGGAGGCGGCGCTGGCCTCTGGCATGAACGACTTCATCGCCAAGCCGCTCGATGTGGAGCAGCTTATCGCGACCTTGCTGCGTTATCTGCCGGACTGTGTCCTGCCGCTCACAGTGAGCGACGAGCCACTCCCCCATGAGCCGGTGGCCGGCATCGATATCGATACCGGACTGCGCAACTGGGGTGAAGCCTCGGTCTATCTTAAATACCTGCGGCGTTTTCGCGATGACTACATGACGGTTGGTACCGTGTTGCCGGACTATATCGCCCAGCACGAGACCGATGCGGCCGCGAGCCTGACCCACAAGCTCAAGGGGGGGGCGGGGAGCCTGTCACTCACCGATGTGGCGCGTATCAGTGCCGAGTTGAACGAGGCCATCGAGCAGGGTGGCGACACCAGCCAGCTTATCGCACCCTTCCTCGAGGCCCTGGAGCGTGCACAACACTCCATCGATACCTATGCCGGGCGCGGTCAGTTCCCCGCTGGCCCAGGGGGAAGCGCGGGAGGTCTGCCTGCACGCCCTGCATCAGGCCCTGGTGAGCGAGGATCTGGATCTGATTGAGCCGGCGCTGAGCCAGGCAAGGAGTCACCTTCCTTGTGAACTAGTGAGCGAGATAAGCGCAGCCCTGGAGCTGTTCGATATCCCGTTCGCCACCCGCAAGCTGGAGGATTATCTGGAGGATCGGGAGGAACCTGCGCCATGAGTCGACCGCGCGTGCTGATCATCGACGACGAGCCGAGCAACCTCGGGTTGCTGCGGCAAATCCTCAAGGAGGAATACAACCTCTTCTTTGCCAAAGGGGGAGAGGAGGGGTTGGCCGCCGTGGGGCGTCACGAACCGGCACTTATCATGCTGGACGTGCGCATGCCCGACATGGATGGTTACGAAGTGTGCCGCCGGCTCAAGGCCGATCCGGCTCACGCCGGGATCCCGGTGCTCTTTATCACCGCGAGCGACAACGCAGACAGCGAGAGCCAGGGGTTCGAGGCGGGCGGAGTGGATTATATCTACAAGCCGGTCTGTCCGAGCACGGTGCGTGCCCGGGTGCGCAATCATCTCTCCCTGGTGCGCCTCGATCAGCTCGAGTGCAGCTATCGCACCGCCATCGTCATGCTGAGCGAGGCGGGCCACTACAACGACACCGACACCGGGGTGCATATCTGGCGCATGGCCGCTTACGCCCGGGCCCTGGCTGATGCGGCGGGCTGGAGCCCGGAGCAGTCGGATCTGCTGGGGCTGGCAGCCCCCATGCACGACATGGGCAAGATTGGTATCCCTGACCACATCCTCAAGAAGCCCGGTCCCCTCACCGAGGAGGAGTGGATCATCATGCGAAGTCACCCGCGCATCGGTTACGAGATCCTGAGGCGATCCGATGCCCCCCATCTTTCGCATGGCGGCGGAGATTGCCCTGCACCACCACGAGAAATGGGACGGCTCCGGCTATCCCGCCGGCGAGACCGGCGAGGGGATCCCCGAGGCGTCGCGGATCGTGGCCATCGCCGACGTCTTTGACGCCCTGAGCGTACGTCGCCCCTACAAAGAGCCCTGGCCCCTGGACCGGGTGCTGGCCACCATGCGCGATGGCTCCGGCCAGCACTTCGATCCCCGGCTGCTCTCCCGTTTTCTCGAGATCATGCCGGAGATCTTGCGCCTCAAGGCGCAATGGGATGCCCGCGAGGAGCGGGGGGATTACCAGATGGGCTGTGTCAGATAGGGATTGCTGGCCCGTTCGTGACCAAAGGTGGAGCTCGGGCCATGGCCCGGAATAAAGACGATCTCATCCCCGAGCGGCAGCAGGGTCTCGGTGATCGACTTGATCAGCGCCCCGTGATCCCCGCGCGGGAAATCGGTGCGGCCTATGCTGCCGGCAAAGAGCACATCTCCCACCCAGGCGAGGCGTTCTGCCTGGCAGAGCAGCACGATGTGGCCCGGAGTGTGGCCCGGGCAGAAATAGACATCCAGCTCGCACCGGCCCAGCTGCACCTTGTCACCCAGTGCAAGCCAGCGATCGGGGGTGAAGGCTGGTGTGTGGGAGAAGCCGAACATCTGACTCTGCTGGGGCAGCATGTCGAGCCAGAAGGCATCCTCCTTGTGGGGGCCGGTAATGGCGACACCGGTTCTCTCGCGCAGCTCGGCGGCGGCGCCCACATGATCCAGATGGCCGTGGGTCAGCAGGATATGGGTGAGGGTCAGCCCCCGTTTGGCTATGGCGGCCAGCAGCTTGTCCGCCTCGCCGCCGGGATCGACGAGGGCAGCCTGGCGGGTCTCGTCACACCAGATAAGAGAACAATTCTGGGCGAACTGGGTGACCGGGATCACCTCGAACTTCAACATGTGGGACTCTCCTGAGGGGTCTGAAGGGGGGAGCGTTTGGCGAAGAAGGCGAGGCAGGCCTCCTTGGCACCACGAAACAGGATCCGCTCGCGCTTGTTGTCCAGCTGATAGCGGTACATGGGGTCATAGTAGCGAGTCAGCAGCAGTCTGATCCAGACCAGATGGGCGCGGGTGTCCCCGCTCTGGGCCTGTTCCCTGAGGGCGGCCTGCAACAGCCCATCGAGTTCGCGATAATCCTTGTCACCGAGTCGGCGCTTGAGCCTGGCCATGGCGTCGGTGAGGTAGCCGGCAAACAGCGGCCAGCCTGCATCTGGCCCATGGAACTCCAGATAGCGCAGCCAGAGATCCTGCACGTAATCGGTGCGGATCTGCTCGGCCCGTGCCTCCTGCGGCACCTCCACCACCACCAGGGGAGCCCGGCACATGGCCTCATAAAGGTTGAGTGGCAGGGCGCAGCGACCGATGAGACGGCTCTCGTCTTCCAGTACAAACTGTGACTCTCCCCGGTTGCGACGCTGAAGCAGCTCGATGGCAAGCCGATTTTCGAAGTCGATGTTGCCGGGTTGCCCACCCGGCAGTTGGCCAAACGACGACCCCCTGTGACGGGCGTGCCCTTCCAGATCCACCGCCTGGGTGATGTGCGCCAGCATGTGGGTCTTGCCGGAGCCGGTCATGCCGGTCAGCACGGTCCAGTCGCACTCTGCACTGGCCTTCGCCTGGGTGTCGATGAGAAAGTGGCGCAGCGCCTTGTAGCCGCCCGCGACCCGGGGGCGGGTGATGCCGGCCTCGGCCAGCCACTGCTGCACTGTCTGGGAGCGCAGGCCGCCGCGAAAACAGTAGAGCAGGGCGTCGGGTTGCTGGCGCAACCTGGCCAGCCAGCCTTCCATGCGCGCGTCGCGCACCGCGCCTCCCACCAGTTGATGGCCCAGGGCGATGGCTGCGGCCTGACCCTCCTGCTTGTAACAGGTACCGACCCGGGCACGCTCCTCGTCCGTCATCAGCGGCAGGCTGACGGCGGTGGGAAAGGCCCCTTCCTTGAACTCGACGGGGGCGCGCAGATCGATGAGTGGAACCTCATCCAGAAAGATCCGGGCGTAATCCGTGGCCAGTGGCAGTGTACTCATTGGACAACCTCGATGAACTGGTTGCCGGTGCGGGCCTGCAACTGGCCGATGGGAGAGAGGGTCAGCCCTGCCTGTGCGGCAATGGCAAGGAGCTCGGCTTCACTTTCTTTACCGACGGCTACCAGCAGGCCGCCGCTGGTCTGCGGGTCGCACAGGATGCTGCGGGTGCGATCATCCATGGCGCCCAGCTTGTCACCATAGGAGTCGAAGTTGCGCAGGGTACCGCCTGGTACGCAGCCCTCACTCAGGTAGTAATCCACCTCGTCCAGCAGCGGCAGCGCCTTGAAGTCCAGACGGGCACTGACGCCGGAACTTTCGCACATCTCCAGCAGGTGGCCTGCCAGTCCAAAACCGGTCACGTCGGTCATGGCGTGCACGCCGGGTAAGGCGGCGAAGCGCTGGCCAATCTTGTTGAGGGTACACATGGCATCCGGGGCCAGTTGCTCATGCTCGGGCTTGAGCTTGCCCTTCTTCTGGGCGGTGGTGAGGATGCCGATGCCAAGGGGTTTGGTAAGATAGAGCACATCACCCACCTGGGCGGTGTCATTCTGCTTGATGGCGTCGAGTGGCACGATACCGGTCACTGCGAGGCCGAAGATGGGCTCGGGGGCGTCGATGCTGTGACCGCCTGCCAGAGAAATGCCCGCCTCGTGACACACCTGGCGACCCCCGTCGATCACCTGCTGGGCCACTTCAGGTGCGAGTATGTTGACGGGCCAGCCGAGGATGGCTATGGCGACGATGGGCTTGCCGCCCATGGCATAGATGTCGCTGATGGCATTGGTGGCGGCGATGCGACCGAAGGTGAAGGGATCGTCGACGATGGGCATGAAGAAGTCGGTGGTGGAGACGATGCCCTGGCCGTTGCCGATGTCGACCACGGCGGCGTCATCTTTGCTGCTGTTGCCGACCACCAGGGTGGGGTCGTCAAAGCCCGGGATCTGGCTCTTCAAGATGGTGTCGAGCACCTTGGGGGAGATTTTGCAACCGCAGCCAGCGCCGTGGCTGTATTGGGTCAGACGAATGGAAGACATGCTTTCCCCTTGTGTGGGCAGACTTGTGTGTGCCAATAACTGCTGCGGCGCCGTCAAATGTGCGCGCAAAAATAGGGTGGCCCTGGCGGCCTGTGAACACAGTGATGTCAGGCTGCCAGGCAGGGCGGGAGGAGGGCAGGATGCGCCGGCGAAGCCCCGCCGAGGACCACAGGACGGGCCATTATGCCACAGACGGCCCTCTTGATTCGAACTGGAATTCACACAAAGCGCAGGGGATTGTCGGGTTCAAAAAGAGCCGTACTCTTCGCCTTGCTCAGGCTAGTCCCACTTTGAGCCGCCCCGACGGCGTGCCGGTCTTGCATCGGGGCAGCATGTGGCGACGGAAACTAGCCAGCTTGCTCCATCACTGGTTGGGGAGCCTTGCCTAGCCGGCGCAGTCGCCGTTGCAGCGGCCGCTCCAGCAGGGTGTAGCTCAGTGCCGAGAGCCCGATCAGCACGGCGAGCATCAACAGGGTGGCCAGCACCCCCAGCAAGGGGTTGGTCTGGGCGTACCACCACGCGGTGAGCCCCGGCGCCAGAGAGTGGACAAGCTCGCAGCCGGTGAGCAACACCAGGGCGTGGAGCAGGTAGATGGAGTAGGAGAGATCCCCCAGCCAGTTGGTGAAGCGGTTGTCCAGGAGGCGCAGCAGCGGGCTCTGGCGATCGCCCTGGCAGGCGGCAATCCAGATCTGCAACACGTAGGCGCTGATCAGCAGCAGGGTCAGCTGCGGCGTCATGGTGAACTGCATCAGTGCGAAGGGGAGCACAAAGGCGAGCAGCAGCGGCAGATCTTGCTGCATCATGGACCACTGGCGGGCAGCCTTCACCTTGGGCTGCAGCCAGAGGCCGAGCACGAATTCACTCACCCCGCGCCCGATGGCCAGCGCTCCGCTGGTGACATCCAGGGTACCCCGGCTGTGCACGATAAAGGCCAGCACCGTCAGGGCCAGCAAGGGGGCGAGGTTGCTCCAGCGGCTGCGGGTGACGGCGAGGGGAATGAGCAGTGGAAACAGCAGATAGCTAATCCACTCCACGCTGAGCGACCAGGCGGCGAAGTTCCAGGTCAATCCGTGATCGGTCACCACCTGCAGCAGCAACAGGCTGCTTGGCAGCGCCTCGGCCGGGGTAAAGGGGGAACCAAAAGGAGGCATCCCCTCCCACTCCCACATCTTGAACAGGGGGCCGGCGTAGAAGCCAATCCCGTGGTGGGCCTTGTAGAGCTCCCAGCCCACCAGCAGCAGCAGGGTCACCAGGTAGAGGGGATACACCCGGGTCAGCCGCAGCCAGAGGAAGCGGCCATAACTTATGGTGCGGGGCGTGCGGGCGAAGGTCTCCCCGTAGACGTGGGCCAGCACCAGCCCGCTCAAGATAAAGAAGAGATCGACCCAGAGGTAGCCGTTCTCGATGAGTTGGGTGTGGCCGGCGATCGACTCCATCCACTGGGGGAAGAGCAGCAAGCGGGCGTGGAACAGCACCACCATCAGGGCAGCGATGCCCCGCAGCGGCGTCAACAGCGGCAATGATTGATTCATGACGGGATCCTTGATGATGTTCAGCTTGGCCTGACATCGATTTTTGTTGTGGTGCCGCTCATCAACCCTGATGAGTCGGCTGCCCCGGCTTGGCGGCCGCAGGCGGGATCACCCTACCTAAAAGAGAGTCATACGAGTGTGATTGCCGTCATGAATGGGCGTTTATCATCCCAAAACCAGCATGGGATAGGGACGCATCGAAAATAGAGAGGGGATCTAGACTAGGGAAGTCATCCCTCTGAGCGTCAGGAACATTCCCATGAAACTCTATGCCCACCCCTTTTCTTCCTACAGCCAGAAAGTGCTGATCGCTCTCTACGAGAATACCACCCTGTTCGAGTACCGGAATCTCGAAGAGCCGGAGGCGAGCGCCGAACTTGCCGCCCTCTGGCCACTCAAGCGCTTCCCGATGTTGCTGGATGATGGTCGCTGCATCCTCGAGAGCAGCACCATCGTCGCCCATCTGCAGGCGCACCATCCGGGCCCCGTCAGCCTGATCCCGCCTGGCGATGCGGGTCTGGAGGTGCATATGCTGGATCGCGTCTTCGACAACTATGTGATGACGCCGATGCAAAAAGTGGTGCTGGATGCAATGCGCCCGGCCGCTGATCGCGACCGCTATGGCGTAGTGGAGGCCCGCGAGCTGCTCAATCAGATCTACCCCTGGCTTGATCAGCGACTGGAAGGACGCCACTGGATTGCCGGCGCAGACTTTACGCTGGCCGATTGCGCCGCAGCCCCCTCGCTCTTCTACGCCGACTGGGCCCACGAGATCCCGGCTGGCTATGGCCGTCTGCGTGCCTATCGCGCCCGTCTGCTCAATCATCCCTCCATCGTGCGGGTGGTGGAGGAGGCGAGGCCATTTCGACACTACTTCCCGCTGGGCGCGCCGGCGCGTGATTGAGCGGGATGACTTGTGGTGGGCGAGTATTGTCGTCCCAGGCAATGTGCGAGGCGGACAGGGGCATGGCGTGATCCATTGCAGGGGAAAACAGCAATATTCATTCAAATGAGTGGGTATGCGTTTATGGCTGATATTTCCCCGAGGATTTTTGAATGTTGATGCGTAATATTTCATGCTTTTGCATAAAAAAATGCCGGGCATGTCTCTGCTGGTGGGTTGTGTAGTGAAAGAGAGATGAGAATCGGGTTAACGATGCGGCAACCTTTGATTGAAGATGGCAGTCGTCAGTCGAAGAGGAGGGATGGGGGCCGCAATCGCTGTTGGTGGCAAAGTCGGGGGGAGGTTGTCTCTTTGGCGCTGCATAAAAAAAGCCCGCTACGATCGCGCAATGCTGTTCACTTAAGAGAATTTGAGTTCCAGTCCACGTAGTATCAGGACAAAAAAGCGAGGGAGGCATGATGCCTCCCTCTTTCTATTGCAAGCCCCGCTGGATAAAGGCTGGAGGAAGATCGACTGGACACAGCCTTGCCCCCTCAACTCAAATCCAATTTATGAATAATCAGTCAAAAAAGTGCTTATCTGAACAGCATTGCGCTACGATCGCGGGCTTTTTGATGACTAGCAGAACCCAGTCCTGGCCCGGATCTGGAACGGGGACAAGGGGGGCAGCGCTGGTCTGCTCGGCTTAGCGGGCGCGCACCACCAGCCCCTTGAGGTAGAAGCCTTCCGGATAGGCGGTACCGATGGGGTGATCAGATGCCTGGGAGAGCAGCTCCAGGATCTGGGCATCGCGACCGGCATCGAGGGCCGCATCGGCCACTATCTTCTGGAACAGGCTCTGCTCCATCAGGCCGGAGCAGGAGTAGGTCAAGAGCACGCCACCCGGCGCCAGCAGTTGGAACGCCAGCATGTTGATGTCCTTGTAGCCGCGGCAGGCGCCCAGCAGCTGGGCCTTGCTCTCGGCAAACTTGGGTGGGTCCAGCACGATGACATCGAACTTCTCGCCCTTCTCGCGATATTCGCGCAAGAGCTTGAAGACGTCGTGACGCACGAACTGGGTGTTGCTGGTATCGAGACCGTTCAGTTCGGCGTTCTGGCGGGCGATGTCCAGCGCATTCTGGGAGAGATCGACGTTGACTACCTCCTTGGCACCGCCCTGGAGGGCATAGACCCCGAAACCGCCGGTGTAGCAGAAGCAGTTGAGCACCCGCTTGCCTTCAGTGTATTTCGCTGCGGCAAGGCGGTTATCCCGCTGATCCAGATAGAAACCCGTCTTGTGACCGTTGCGAATATCGACCAGGATCTTGACGCCGCCGTTCTCCTCGATCACCACGGGGTCGGTCGGGGTCTCGCCATGAATGACGCCGGTGCGCTCCTTCAGCCCTTCCTTCTTGCGCACGGCCACGTCGGAGCGCTCATAGATGCTGCACTCGGGGTAGAGGGTACGCAGGGCTTGCGTTATCAGCTCACGCTGGAACTCGGCACCGGCGGAGAGGATCTGGCACACCAGGAAGTCGGCGTAGCGGTCGATGGTGAGGCCCGGCAGACCGTCGGATTCGGCGGCGCAGAGGCGATAGCCGGTGAGGCCCTGACGCTTGATGAGCCCGTCACGGGACTCCTGGGCGTATTTTAGGCGACGGATGAAGAAGTCGAGATCGACGCTCTCATCCTTGTCGAAGGTCCAGACCCGGGCACGGATCTGGGAGCTGCCGGACCAGGCACCACGGGCGAGCCATTTGCCGTCATGGGTGAAGATCTCGACGGTATCGCCGTCAACGGGGTTGCCCTGCACCCGCTCAATGCCCTTGGAGAAGATCCAGGGGTGGCGACGCAGCAGGGATTTTTCGCGGCCTTTGACGAGATAGATGGAAGCGCTCATGGGTAGTTGCCGATGGTAGAAAAGAAGGGGGCATATAGTAGGGGCTGTGAGGGTAGGCACGCAAGCCGCGTCTACCGGGATCCGTGCATCCACACGCGGTCAGGGTCGGACGGGCTGTTTAGCACGTCCCCAGCGCCTGGCCCAGACATGGCAGGCCATCTGGAGGATGGCCTGCCGGAGGGGGTCAGATCCGCAGGCCGGTGAGCGCCTGACCGAGTTCATTGGCGGTTCCCTTGAGGCCGGTGGTGCCGGCGACCGCCGCGCTGGCGGACTCCTCCACCCGGCTCGCCTCGTGGCGCACCTTGTCGAGGTTGCGAGTGATCTCCTCTGCCACCGAACTCTGCTCTTCGCTGGAGGTGGCGATCTGGGTGCTCATCTCCAGGACCGCATCGCTGTGGTTGCTGAGCCGCTCGATGTCCATGCCCACCTCGGTGATGAGCTGCTGGCTGTCGGCCGCGCGCCCCACCGTCTTCTCCATGATGTCGTTGAGCGCCCCGGTCCCGGCCTGGAGCTCCTCGATCATCTGCTGGATCTCTACCGTGGCCTGTTGGGTGCGGCTGGCGAGGGTGCGCACCTCGTCGGCCACCACCGCAAAGCCGCGTCCCTGTTCACCAGCCCGGGCGGCCTCGATGGCGGCGTTGAGGGCCAGCAGGTTGGTTTGCTGGGAGAT
Source organism: Aeromonas sp. PrichA-15 (assembly GCF_017939245.1). Taxonomy (NCBI): domain Bacteria; kingdom Pseudomonadati; phylum Pseudomonadota; class Gammaproteobacteria; order Aeromonadales; family Aeromonadaceae; genus Aeromonas; species Aeromonas sp. PrichA-15. Next base: position 10,987 of record NZ_JAGKRH010000163.1, read on the forward strand.
GGCGTTGATGACGTTGACCACTTCGTTGATGCGATTGGCGTTGTGAGTCAACCGTTCGACCGCGCCCGAGGCATTGCCAATCTCGTCCGCCAGGGTGCGGATGGCGGTGATGGTGCGTGCCACCCGCTGTGCCCCGTGAGTCGCCTCGTCGCTGGACTGGCGGGTTTGCAGCAGGGTGTCATTGGCGTTGCGGGCCACTTCCCGGATGGCGGCGGACATCTGCTCCATGGCGGCGGCCAGGGAGTCCATGTGCTGTCGCTGGGCGCGGGCAAGCTGCTCGCCGTCGCTGGCATGCTCGCGAAATTCGTCGGCGGCCAGGGTAAGGGCATCGGCGGACTCTTCCACCAGTTGCACTATCTTGTGCTGGCGGTCGGTGAAGGTGTCGATACTGCCCGCCAGAATGGAGAACTCGTCCCGCACCGGAAAGAAGTTGAGCCGGAAGGTGAGATCGCCGTTCGCCACCGTCTGCAATGCCTTGTTGGTGGAGTAGAGGGCCCCCGAGACGAAGGTCATCAGATAGTGGGTGATGAGGGCCAGCAGTGCGGCCAGCACCGCGATGATGGTGAGCGTGGTGCCCTGACCATCCCAGAGGGCGTAGTGACTCGTATCCAGGGTACCGGAGACGACGCCCGCCTGACCTGCGCTGGCGCCATAGCGATAGATGTCTCCCTGCTGGCTAAGGCCGGTGGCGGCGCCAGGCGTGAGTACGAGATCCGCGGGCAGGGTAAGGGTCGGCTGCTGGCTCACCAGCTGGGCCGTGGTCTCGACCCGCCCTTTGAGCTGATCCACTCTGAGCTGCATCGCCTGATCATGGCCGTCGGCCAGCAGATACCAGGTGAGGAAGGCGATGAACACCAGGGGGCACCAGAAGGTGATGAGAAATTTCTCGCTGATCGTGAGGTGAATGAGATAACGGTCAACCCACCGAAACTTTACTTCTTTCATAATGGTATTGCGTCCTGCAAGGGGAAGAGAGTGTCGCGCTCATTATCGCCCCGGGGAAAAATTACTTAAGGGAAAGGTGTGATAAATGGGAGAGCAATCGTTTGTCGTGCGGGTGTGGGGTCAGGTTCAGGGAGTGGGGTTTCGCTACTTCACCCGGGAGCGGGCGCTGCAACTGGGGCTGCGGGGGCATGCCTACAACCTGGAAGATGGCTCGGTGGAAATCCTGATTGCCGGTCCCGAACAGAAGGTACAGATGATGCTGGGCTGGCTTGAGCACGGGCCCCGAACCGCCACCGTCACCCGAATGGAGTGCACCCAGGCGTTGCCACCCACCGGAACCGGTTTTCATACCAACTAGCCGGGAGGGTTCATGGGGGAGAGCTGGATTGCGCAGGCCAACCGGCTCGTTGGGCAATATCGGGGGGCGACCCTGGCACTGCGCGAGCACAAGGGGATGGAAGAGGTGCATGCCTACCGGATAGCGGCCCGCCGCCTGCTGGCGCTGCTCGCCCTGTGGCGACCCCTCATTCATGAGCCCGAGCTGGAGCGGCGATTGACCCGTGCTGTCGGCACGCTCTCCGCCCTGCGCGATGCCCAGGTCTATGCGCAGCATCATGGTGGCTCGCTTCGGCAGAACCGCTTGCCACGGGTCCCCCTGTTGACCGGCCCGTTGGCTGGCCCGACTGGAAGAGGTACCCGTCGGTGTCGATCTCTTGCCGCTGTTTCAGCTGCATCTGGCGCTGTCACTGTCGGATGCACTGGCTAAGACCTCCTCCCTTCCTGTGGGCATCAGGGCGAGACTTCGGTGCTGGCACCGGCTGCGTCTGGTGCTGAAACAGGCGCGCTACGGGATGGAGCTGCTGACGGCTCAGGGGGGAGGGGATCCGGCCTGGTTGTCCATGCTGGTGAGCTGGCAGGAGCGTCTTGGGCAATTGCAGGACAGACGCCAATGGCTCAGACGCCTTCGGGGCGAAACGGGGCGAGGTCAGCAACGGCGAGCCCTGAAAACAGAGATCCGCTGCCAACTACTGCAACTGGATTGCCATCAGGTGGAGCTGGTCGGCCTTCGCATGGCATTGCAGCAGAGCGGGCAGTAAGCACCCCACAAGATAAAAAAAGAGAGGCCATTGGCCTCTCTTTTCATTGGGACTGTCCGGGAAGGGGCGTATTACTTCACGCGCATGCCCGGCTGGGCACCTTCCTGGGGCTCGAGGATCCAGAGATCCTTGCCACCCGGACCTGCCGCCAGCACCATGCCTTCGGACATGCCAAAGCGCATCTTGCGCGGGGCCAGGTTGGCCACCATCACGGTCAGCTTGCCTTCCAGATCTTCCGGGTTGTAGGCGGACTTGATACCGGCAAAGACCTGACGGGTTTCGCCGCCGATATCCAGTTGCAACTTCAGCAGCTTCTCGGCTTCCGGCACCGCTTCGGCTTTCTTGATCAGCGCCACCCGCAGGTCAATCTTGGCAAAGTCGTCGTAGGTGATGGTCTCGCTGATGGGATCGTCCACCAGGGGGCCTGCCGGCTTCTTGCTCTGTTCCTTGGCGAGATCTTCCTTGGACGCTTCCACCATGGCATCCACCTTGGCGGACTCGATGCGGGAGAAGAGTGCCTTGAAGGGGGCGACGCCGTGGTCGACCAGAGGGGCGGTGATGCCATCCCAGGTCAGGGTTTCGCCAAGGAAGGCTTCGGCGCGCTCGGCCAGTTGCGGCATGACGGGCTTCAAGTAGGCCATCAGCACGCGGAACAGGTTGATGCCGACGGAGCAGACGGCTTGCAGCTCGGCATCCGCCCCTTCCTGCTTGGCGATGACCCAGGGAGCCTTGTCGTCCACATAGCGGTTGGCCTTGTCGGCCAGGGCCATGATCTCGCGGATGGCGCGGCTGAATTCGCGCGCTTCATAGGCTTCGGCGATGCTGGCGCTGGCGTTGGCAAACTCGGCGTAGAGTGCGGGTTCGGCGCAGGTGACGGCCAGCTTGCCGTCAAAACGCTTGGCGATAAAGCCGGCGTTGCGAGAGGCCAGGTTGACCAGCTTGTTGACCACATCGGCGTTGACGCGGGAGACGAAGTCTTCGAGGTTCAAGTCCAGATCGTCGATGCGGCTGTTGAGCTTGGCGGCGTAGTAGTAACGCAGGCACTCCGGATCCAGGTGCTGGAGATAGGTGGACGCCTTGATGAAGGTGCCCTTGGACTTGGACATCTTGGCGCCGTTGACGGTCACATAGCCGTGCACGTTGACCTTGGTCGGCTTGCGGAAGTTCGCGCCTTCCAGCATGGCCGGCCAGAACAGGCAGTGGAAGTAGGCGATGTCCTTGCCGATGAAGTGATAGAGCTCGGCGTCGGAGTCCGCTTTCCAGTAGCTGTCGAAGTCGATGTCGCCGCGCTTGTTGCACAGGTTCTTGAACGACGCCATGTAGCCGATGGGGGCGTCCAGCCAGACATAGAAGTATTTGCCGGGGGCACCGGGAATTTCGAAGCCGAAGTAGGGGGCGTCACGGGTGATGTCCCACTGCTGCAGGCCGCTTTCGAACCACTCTTGCATCTTGTTGGCCATCTCTTCCTGGATGGCGCCGGAGCCGCGTACCCAGTCGGCGAGCCAGGCTTCGAACTGGGGCAGGTCGAAGAAGTAGTGCTCTGAGTCCTTCATCACCGGGGTCGCACCGGAGACGGCGGATTTCGGATCAATCAGCTCGGTCGGGCTGTAGGTGGCGCCGCAAGCGTCGCAGTTGTCACCGTACTGATCGGGGGACTTGCACTTGGGGCAGGTGCCCTTGACGAAGCGATCCGGCAGGAACATGGATTTTTCCGGATCGAACAGTTGGGAGATGGTGCGGATCTTGATTTTGCCGGACTCTTTGAGGCGGCCATAGATCACGCCCGCCAGCTCGCGGTTCTCGTCGCTGTGGGTGGAGTGGTAGTTGTCGAAGCTGATGTTGAAACCGGCAAAATCCCCCTGGTGCTCCTGGGATACGGCGGCAATCATCTCTTCCGGCGAGATCCCCATCTGCTGGGCTTTGAGCATGATGGGCGTGCCGTGGGCATCGTCGGCACAGACGAAATGCACCTGATGGCCACGCATTCGCTGATAACGAACCCAGATATCGGCCTGGATGTGTTCCAGCATGTGGCCGAGATGGATGGAGCCGTTGGCATAGGGGAGGGCGCAGGTTACCAGCATTCTACGAGGATCAGTTGCCATAATACGTTCTTTATGTGCCTGTTGGGATGATACAGTGCCGTGCATGTTACCCGAATTGGGGGCGGCCTGCCTAGGGTTGTGGCCCCCGGTGCCCTGACTGGCGGCATCACGATGACGTCGGCAAGCCACTGATTTATGTGCGGTAACCGTTCACCTCAGCATAACGACAACATAATGGGGAGTTAATGGTGATTGATTCAGTAAAACAGATCCTGGCCGAATTTAAGCCGGCAGGATGGGGCAAGGATCTGGTCGCGGCCGGTTTTGTGCGTTCCGTCGAGCGGCACGAACAGACCCTGGCCATCACGCTGGTGCTGCCCTTTGCCGGCCAGTCCCTGTTTGAACAGATCAAAGAGGAGTTCGATGCCCGGCTGCGCAGCGCAACCGGTGCGACCCGCATCGACTGGACGGGGGAGATAGACGTGGCCAGCATGCCCCGCGCGCAGCAACTGGCGGCGGTACAGGGGATCCGCAATATCCTGGTGGTTGCCTCCGGCAAGGGAGGGGTGGGCAAGTCCACTACCGCGGTCAACCTGGCGCTGGCGCTGCAAAAAGAGGGGGCGCGGGTCGCCCTGCTGGATGCGGACATCTATGGCCCCTCCATCCCGACCATGACGGGGACCCTCAAGGAGCGCCCTGTCAGCTTTGATGGCAAGTTGATGGAGCCGGTGATGGCCTGCGGCATCAAGAGCAACAGCATCGGTTATCTGGTGGCTGAGCAGGATGCCACCATCTGGCGCGGTCCCATGGCGAGCAAGGCACTCGGGCAGATCCTACACGAGACCCGCTGGGGCGAGGTGGACTACCTGGTGGTGGACATGCCCCCGGGCACCGGCGATATCCAGCTGACGCTGGCCCAGCAGGTGCCCACCACGGCGGCGGTGATCGTCACGACGCCCCAGGATGTGGCGCTGGCAGATGCCCGCAAGGGGATTGCCATGTTCAACAAGGTCAATGTGCCTGTGCTTGGCATCGTCGAGAACATGAGTTACCACGTCTGCAGCGCCTGCGGGCATCACGAGCCGTTGTTCGGTACCGGCGGTGGCCAGAAGATGGCGGAGCAGTATCACGTGGCGCTGCTTGGTCAGTTGCCGCTGCATATCGACATTCGCCAGCACATGGATGAAGGCTGCCCCACCGTGTTCGGTGCGCCGGATGGCGAGCTGTCACAGACTTACCTGAAACTGGCTCGCCGGGTAGGGGCCGAGCTCTATTTCAGCGCAAAACCGATTGCGACCCCGCTCTACACGGTGGCGCTGGACGAATAATCGGCGTTCGGCCAAGAGGGACGGATTTGGGGTGGGCATGGCCACCCCTTTTTCATATAATGGATCGGTTTAAACAATCCCCAGTGCTCTTCTCTTTAGGTATTTTCAATGTCTGATACTCAACATTCCTGCGTGATCATCGGTATTGCTGGTGCATCCGCGTCCGGCAAGAGTCTTATCGCCCAAACCATCTATGAAGAGCTGGTGGCCGAGCTGGGAGCGGGTCAGATTGGTGTGATCACCGAGGATTGCTACTACCGTGATCAGACCCACCTGACCATGGAAGAGCGGGTCAAGACCAACTATGACCACCCCAATGCCCTGGATCACGATCTGCTGGTGCAGCATCTGACCCAGCTGACGCAAGGGGAGGCGGTCAACATTCCCCAGTACTCCTATACCGAGCACACGCGCATGAGCGAGGTCACCACCTTTGCACCGCGCCGTGTCATCATCCTCGAAGGGATACTGCTGTTGACCGACAGCCGCCTGCGCGAACTGATGGACGCCTCCATCTTCATGGATACCCCGCTCGACATCTGTTTGCTGCGCCGTCTGGTGCGCGATGTGCAGGAGCGCGGTCGTACCATGGACTCCGTGCTCAAGCAGTATCAGAAGACTGTGCGTCCCATGTTCATGCAGTTCATCGACCCGTCCAAGCAGTATGCCGACGTGATCGTGCCCCGTGGCGGCAAGAACCGCATCGCCATCGACATGCTCAAGGCGCGTATCCGCCATATGTTGATTGGTTGAGAGAAAACAAGCCGGGTGATGCCCGGCTTTTTTTAATGAATCTTTTGTCAGGAGAGTCGCAGAATGCGTCTTTGTGATACCGATATCGAACGGCACCTGGATGAAGGCAAGATCGTCATCGAGCCGCGGCCCGGTGTTGAGCGGATCAGCGGCGTCAGCGTCGATGTGCTGCTGGGCAACGAGTTTCGGGTGTTTCGCGATCATACCGCGCCTTATATCGACCTTGGCGGTACCAGTGCCGAGATGGCCGATGCCATCGAGCGGGTGATGAGCGAGGAGATCCACGTGCCGGACGGTGAAGCCTTCTATCTGCACCCGGGTCAGCTGGCGCTGGCGGTGACCTATGAATCGGTTACCTTGCCCGCCGATATCGTCGGCTGGCTGGATGGTCGCTCCTCCCTGGCGCGCCTCGGCCTCATGGTACACGTCACCGCCCACCGCATCGATCCGGGCTGGTCCGGTCGCATCGTGCTGGAGTTTTACAACGGCGGCAAGTTGCCTCTGGCCCTGCGTCCCAAGATGAAGATCGGTGCCCTGAACTTCGAGATGCTGTCAGGTACTGCAGCTCGCCCGTACAACAAACGGGAAAATGCCAAATACAAGAGTCAGCAAGGGGCTGTGGCCAGCCGGATCAACCAGGATTGACCCCCGCACCGTGCGGCTTGTCTATCGAGGAGGGTGCCAGGGCACCCTCTTTTATATCTGACAAAAGGAAACGGACGTGCCGAGCGGGTTGAAAGCGGCCTTTTTCGGGACATCGAGCTATGCTTAGGCTTTGATTGACGCCTATCCACAGCAATGGAATGGACTTAAATTAATCCTCGACAAGCCCCGTTCCTACAGGCCATAAGACATTTTCTGACGGAATGCCCTTTTTTTTTTT
>NZ_JAGKRH010000163.1:18218-19824 GCF_017939245.1 Aeromonas sp. PrichA-15
CCGTTTTTTTTGTGCTGGCCTATGAATTCATCAACGGCTTTCACGATACCGCCAACGCGGTAGCAACGGTTATCTATACCAAGGCGATGCCGGCTCATATGGCGGTGGTGGCTTCCGGTCTGTTCAATTTCGCCGGTGTCATGCTGGGTGGATTGGGGGTGGCCTATGCCATCGTTCACCTGCTGCCCATCGATCTGCTGCTTGGCATGGACTCTACCCAGGGTCTGATCATGGTGTTCTCCCTGCTGTTCTCGGCCATCGTCTGGAACCTGGGAACCTGGTACTTCGGTATTCCGGCATCCAGCTCCCACACCCTGATCGGTTCCATCCTGGGGGTAGGCGGCGCCTATGCCCTGATCAGCCATCAACCCCTGAAAGAGGGTATCAACGTCGGCAAAGCCATCGACATCATGCTCTCTCTCATCATCTCTCCCACCGTGGGCTTCATCATTGCCGCCCTGCTGCTGTTCGCAATGAAGCGCGTATGGCTTGGCAGCAAGATCCACAAGACCCCGGAAGAGCGCCTGCTGGTGGACGGCAAGAAGCATCCACCGTTCTGGGCACGTGTCACTCTGATTTGTTCCGCAATGGGGGTGAGCTTCGTGCACGGCTCCAACGATGGTCAGAAAGGCATCGGTCTGGTGATGCTGGTGCTGATCTGCATGGCGCCTGCCTATTTTGCGCTGGACATGAACAGCCGCTCCTATGATCTGGACAGAACCCAGGATGCCAACCAGCGCATTATGGAGATCTACCAGCGTAACCAGGATCAGGTCTCCCATCTGGTGAACTTCAGTGTCCCTGCCAAAGCCCAGGAGGAGCTGATGAGCCACTGTGCGGCAGGGGAGGCCCTGCAGGCCATGGCGACCCTCGACAAGCGTCTGGGCCAAGTGCGCACCTACGAGGAGATGAATCTGGTGGATCGCCGCGAAGTGCGTCGCCTGCTGCTGTGCATCGACGACACTGCCCGCAAGGTCTCCAAATTGCCGCTGCCGGCCAAGGAGTTGACCGATCTTGCCAAATGGCGCAAGGATCTGACCGCCACGGCCGAATATGCGCCGACCTGGGTCATCGTGTCCATCGCGCTGGCGCTCGGTTGCGGCACCATGGTGGGCTGGCGTCGTATCGTCTACACTGTAGGGGAGAAGATTGGTTCCTCCGGCATGACCTACAGCCAGGGCATTGCAGCCCAGATCACGGCCGCCGCGTCCATCGGGATTGCGAGTCTGACCGGGATGCCGGTGTCCACCACCCACATTCTCTCCTCCGCGGTGGCGGGGACCATGGTGGCCAACAAGTCCGGCCTGCAGAGCCAGACCATCAAGACCATTCTGCTGGCCTGGGTGCTGACGTTGCCGCTCACCATGCTGCTCTCCGGCGGTCTCTTCCTGCTGAACAACCATCTCTTTGGCGGATAAGCGCGACAGTCATTGGAAATGAAACAAGGGCCTGGGCCCTTTTTTGTGGTTCATCGCGGCTTTCCGGGGAAGGCCGCCTTGATTTTCAGAAAAAAGTATTCTGAGTCCCTAAATCCATATGCCATGCGCTTTATCACTTTGATCTTGTTGTTCACCCCTTCCAGCACACTCGTGTGCATCGGGTAGTT
>NZ_JAGKRH010000164.1:0-684 GCF_017939245.1 Aeromonas sp. PrichA-15
ATGGCTGCAAGCCTGGGGATCTCGGTGCAAGCCTTTGATAAGTGGGGAGTTAAGCCAGTAAAAAAGATCGGGCGCAACGTTTACTTTGATGTGCGCTCGGTTGTGGATAACCGGATCGAGAACGCGATCCAAAAACACCAACCAACTGATCCTCAAGACATGGATGAGGATCAATTGGACTTCCAACGGTGGAGGCTCACAAAGGAGCAGGCCGACAAGGCCGAGCGCGAGAACCGGATCGCTGAGCGCCATCAGGTGCCGACCGAGTTTGCAACGTTCGCTCTGACGCGCATCGCCGCAAAGGTCAGCAGTCTGCTCGACACCGTTCCACTCACTATGCGCCGCCGTTATCCCGAATTGCAGACCAAGCACATCGAGGGGCTCCAGCGCGAACTGGTCATAGCCAGCAACGAGGCGGCCTCCCTGGGTGATCTGCTGCCGGAGTTACTGGATGAATATATCGACAGCACAAGTAAGTAGCCTGGCGGCTGCCGTCAACCTTGGGCTGTCAGCCCTGCTCAGGCCGCCGGTGCAGACTGCCGCCGAGTGGATGGATGACCATTACTACCTGCCGGTGGAGTCCTCCTATCAGGAGGGCCGCTGGAAGTCGCTGCCGTTCCAGGTGGCCATCATCAACGCGATGGCCAATGACGACATTCGAGAGGTCAATTTCGTCAAGTCGGC
>NZ_JAGKRH010000164.1:908-2112 GCF_017939245.1 Aeromonas sp. PrichA-15
CAAAGACAACACGCTGGAGCTCAAGCGATTCGCCAACGGGCGAGGGTTAGAGATCCGGGGTGGTAAAGCGGCGGCAAACTACCGAGAAGCCTCTCCCGACTTCGGTATCTATGACGAGCTGGCCGCCTTCGATGCTGACATCGATCACGAGGGTTCGCCCACGTTCCTCGGTGACAAGCGGATGGAGGGCTCGACCCACCCCAAATCAATCCGTGGCTCTACCCCCAAGATCGCGGGGCAGTGCCAGATAGAGCGGGCGGCCAGCGAATCGCAGCACCTGATGCGTTATCACGTGAAGTGCCCACATTGCCATGCAGAGCAGTACCTCAAGTGGGGCGGCCCCGATGCCGAGTTCGGCATCAAGTGGGACGGTAACAACCACAACTCGGCGTTCTATCTGTGCGAGGCAAATGGCTGCGCCATTCGCCAGCATGAGATGGATTACGAGACGGTGGAACGCTGGATCTGCGAGCGCACCGGCATCTGGACGCGGGACTCCATCGACTGGTTCGACAGTGATGACCAACCGATCCCTCCTCCCGAGTCGGTGACATTCCATATCTGGACGGCCTACAGCCCGCTGACGACATGGGTGCGGATTGTCTCTGACTTCCTCAAAGCGAAGGATGACCAGGGCAAGCTAAAGACCTTCGTCAACACCACGCTGGGCGAGACCTGGGAAGAGGAGACCGGTGAGAAACTGGAGTGGGAGGCGCTTGCCGCCCGCCGCGAGGTATGGCCGCACCCCGTCCCTGATGGGGTGCTCTATATCACTGTCGGGGCTGATACCCAGGATGACCGTTTCGAGTTCGAGATCACCGGCTGGGGCGTGGGGGAGGAGCATTGGGTGCTCGACTACCAGCGCCTGTACGGCAACCTCGGGCACACCGAGATCTGGGATCGACTGCACGAGCAGTTCTCGCGCCAGTTTATCAAGGCCAACGGTGAGGTGATGGATATCGGCCTGGTGCTGATTGACTCGGGTGGTCACTACACCGATGAGGTCTATCAGTTCTGTCGCCGCAACCCGCGCAAATATATCCCTATCAAGGGGGCCACGGTGATGGGCAAACCCATCATCACCTTCCCGCGCAAGAAGAACCGGCAGGGTGTTTACCTGTCGGAGGTCGGCACCGACACCGCCAAGGACGTGATCTACGCCCGCCTGGCCGATGTGCCTGCATCGCTATCCGGGCCGCTGCCT
>NZ_JAGKRH010000164.1:2149-7664 GCF_017939245.1 Aeromonas sp. PrichA-15
CAGCCAAGACCCACGGCAGCAGGCAACAGCTGGCTTGGCACAAACTCAGGAGGCTGGCTGTGAAGCTGAGCGATATCGACAGCATGATCGAGCTGTACCTGCAGGCCGAGCGCGATGTGCTGGCCGGCAAGCAGGTAACGTTCCAGGGCCGCACTGTGACCTCTGAAAACCTCAACGAGCTCCGCTCTGGTCGGCGGGAGTGGGAGCAGCGCCGCGCCAGCGTGGCCAACCCTGTCCGTCAGCCCTATGCCGCCGCGAGGTTTACATGAGAGCCATAGATAAGTTGGTCGGGTTTATCTCCCCCGGCTGGGCAGCCAACCGGATGCGCGACCGCTTGCGAATGATGGCCTACGAGGCGGCAATGCCGTCCAGAACCCATCAGGCCAAGCGGGAACGGCGTGGCGCCAACGTGGCCACCCAGCAATCGGCGATCAGCTTGCGCGAGCAGGCCAGAGCCCTGGACGAAAACCATGACATTGTGATCGGCCTTCTCGACAAGATGGAGGAGCGGATTGTCGGCGGCAAAGGCATCCAGATCGAGCCGCAGCCCCGCTCGGTCGATGGACAGTTGCTGGATGACCTCGCCAAGGATATCCGCCGCCGCTGGGCTGCCTGGTCACTCAAACCGGAAACCACCGGCACCTACACCCGTCCCGCCATGGAGCGGCTGGCCTGTCGTACCTGGTTGCGCGATGGCGAGGTGTTTGGCCGCCGCCTGCTGGGCACCATCAAGGGCTATCAGCATCACTCGGATACACCCTTTTCGGTGGAGGTGCTGGAGCCTGACTTTGTGCCGTTCGAGATGAACAGCGTGGCGGATGGGGTCAGGCAGGGGATCAAGGTCGATGCCTGGCGCCGTCCGAAATCCTACTTTGTGATGTTCGATCACCCCGGCGAAATGCAGGGCTATCGCTACCGCACCAAGGAGGTTGAAGCCAGCGAGATGTATCACCTGGCCCTGCGCAAGCGGATCCATCAGCTGCGCGGCGTTACGCTGCTGCACGGTGTCATCACTCGCCTCGCTGATCTCAAGTCGGTGGAAGAGGCCGAGCGCGTAGCCGCCCGGATCAGCGCCTCGCTCGCCTTCTTCATCAAGAAGGAACACCCGGAGGGATACCAGGCGCCGCCAGATGGTTCACCCGCGCAAGCGCAGCGAATGATCGACATCACGCCGGGCATGACCTTTGACGACCTGCGCCCCGGCGAGGATGTCGGGGTTATCCAGTCCAACCGGCCAAACACCGCTCTGAACGTCTGGCGATCGGGTCAGCTGCGCTCATCCTGTGCTGGCACCCGCAGCCAGTATTCGAGCGTGGCCCGCGACTATGACGGCACCTATTCCGCCCAGCGCCAGGAGCTGGTTGAGGGGTGGGAAGGCTTTGCCGTGCTGCAGGATGAGTTTGTGGCCAACTGGTCGCGCCCTGTTTATCGGGATTGGTTGCTGGCCGAAACCCTGCGCAGCAAAGACCCGCTCAAGCTGCCTCCAGAGCTGGATATGAAAACCCTGTTCGATGCCATCTATCTGGCGCCAGTCATGCCCTGGATTGACCCGGAGCGTGAGGCCAACGGCTGGAGAGCTGTGATTCGTGGTAGTGCTGGCACGGTGACTGAGTGGATCCGGGCTCGCAACAGGAACCCTGACGAGGTGCGGGACCAGCGTCTTTCCGAACTGGAATGGGAGAAGCAAAACAACGTCATCACCGATTCCAACCCAGCCAATGATCCAGGAGCACAACCCAGTGAAAAAGCACCACCTGACGGCGGCGGTCCAGACCGCGCTGATGCCAGCGCGAGCGGAGGCCGCCAGCGACCAACCCGCCGCCGATAACCAGAGCCCCCGCAGCTGGTACACCATCAACGCCCTGGCCGCCTCAGAGCCCACGGTAGAGATCTACATCTATGACGTGATCGGCTACTGGGGTGTGTCGGCTCAACAATTCATCTCGGACTGCAAGGCCGCCGGGGTGTTTAGTGCCAAGCAAATCAATCTGCACATTCACAGCCCCGGCGGTGATGTGATGGACGGGTTTGCCATCTACAACACCCTGGCCCGCCTCACCTGCAAGATCGACATCTGGAACGATGGCCTGGCGGCCAGTATGGCCTCGGTCATTCTCTGCCTGCCCAATGCCACCGTGCATATGCCGAGCAATGCCTGGGTGATGATCCACAAGCCGTGGTCTGGCGCAGTCGGCAATGCGGACGACTTGCGAGATCTGGCCGATTGGCTGGATCGCAACGAGGCGCTGCTGCTCAACGCCTACGAGAAGAAAACCGGCAAGCCCCGAGAGGAGCTGGCCGCGCTACTGTCGGCAGATACCTGGCTCGATGGCCTGCAGGCCAAAGAGATGGGGTTTGTCGATGTCCTGGAAGAGCCGATCTCGGCTGCCGCCTACGTGAACGAGAACAAGATGAAAGACTTTAACAACATTCCTACCCAGGCCCGAACCCTGTTCGGCGCCAAAGCGAACGCTGGCACAGCTGCTCCTGTACCGGCCAATCCCACCACGACCGCCGTTTTGCCTGGCCAACCCCAGCAGCCCGCTGGTGATGATGCTGTCGCTGCCTTCAAGCGACAGGAGCAGGCTCGCCGCAATGACATTCAGGATCTGTTTGCGCTGACCGGCGGCCGCTTCCCTGAGCTGATGGCCGAGTGCCTGGATGATATGGATGTTTCCGCCGCCGCTGCGAAAGAGAAAATCAAGGCAGCGCTGGGCACCGGCGCCAGTGAAACCGGCCCGCTGGGTTCCACCGTGCATATCCACGCTGGCAACGGCAACCTGATCGGCGACTCTGTTCGCGCCTCCCTGATGGCTCGCTGTGGTCATGCAGAGAAAGAGCGTGACAACCGCTATGACGGTTTCAGCTTGCGCGAGCTGGCGCGGGCATCACTGGAAGGTCGCGGGGTATCCACCTCCGGCATGAGCCCGATGAACTATGTCGGCATGGCCTTCACCCACACCAGTTCCGACTTTGGCAAGATCCTGATGGATGTCTCCAACAAGTCAGTGCTGGAAGGTTGGGAATCCGCCAACGAGACCTTCGAGAAGTGGACGCGCAAGGGCACCTTGTCCGACTTCAAGGTGGCCCAGCGTGTCGGCTTGGGTGATATCGCCAGCCTGCGCAAAGTGCGCGAGGGTGCTGAGTACAAGCACATCACCCTGAACGACACCGGTGCCACCATCCAGCTGGCGACCTACGGCGAGCTGTTCTGCATCACCCGCCAGGCGATCATCAACGATGACCTCGACCTGCTGACCCGCATCCCGAAACTGATGGGGGCGGCGGCGCGTGGCACCATCGCAGATCTGGTCTATGCCGTGTTGACCCAGAACATCAAGATGCCGGACAACAAGCAGTTGTTCCACGCCGATCACCACAACCTGCTGAGCGGCGCAGACTCTGCCATGAGCATCAAGGCACTCTCTGCTGCCAAGGCGCTGATGCGCAGCCAGAAGGCGGCCGCAGAAGGTGGCAAGGGTCGCGCTCTCAACATCCGCCCGGGCTTTGTTCTGGTGCCGATTGAGCTGGAAGATACCGCGCTCCAGCTGATCAACAGCACCTCCGTCCCCGGTGCCGATGCCAACTCCGGCATCAGCAACCCGCTCAAGGGCTTCGCCGAGGTGATCGGTGAGCCGCGCCTCTCCGATAGCGATGTGGCCCAGTGGTTCCTGGCTGCGCAGGGTGGCGACACGGTTGAGGTTGCCTATCTGGACGGCATGGATGCGCCCTGGATTGAGCAGCAGGAAGGCTTCACCGTTGACGGCGTGACCACCAAGGTTCGCATCGATGCGGGGGTTTCTGCCCTCGACCATCGCGGCCTTGTCAAGGCTGCCGGCAAGTAATCGGAACGGCCCGCAACATGGCGGGCCATCTTTTGGCAAACAAACAGGAACAGCAACATGGCAAAGAATTTCGTTTGTACCGGCACCCAGCTGGCGTTTGCAGCCCCGGCCGGTGGTGTGGTTGCCGGCAAGCCTATCAAGATGGGCGCACTGACCGTTGTCCCGCTGGAGACCGCCGCCGCTGGCACCGAGTTTACCGGCGCCCTGTCCGGTGTCTGGTCTCTCCCATGCGACACCGCATTGGCTATCGGTGCGGCCGTCAAGTGGGATGGTGCCAAGCTGGTCGCGGACACCACCAAGGACGCGGACGACTTCGGCAAGCTGGTTAGCAGCGGCGCCAGCGGTTACGCCGACGCGCTGATCGTCCAGTAATGGTGACCGGCTCCCGCTGGCAGCGGGCGGTCAGTCGCCTCAACGTGGCCGTTGATCAAGCCATGGGTATCGATGCCGTTGTCGCCGGTCAGCCGTTGACCGTGATCTATGACGAACAGCCTGATGCATTTGCCCAGGTGGCGACAGTGCTGCGCGAGCTCGCTGTGAGCAGTCCGCCGCCCGGGGTGCGTTTTCGTAATGGTGACAAGGTAGAGGTGCCAAGCCTTGGCCTGGTGACCACTGTCAGAGACGTGCCATACATGCGGGCTGGCCAGTTGATCATCCCCATCAAGTGAGGAAGCCATGCCCATCAAGCAAGACTTTGACAAGGCGCTGGCGAACCTGAATCTGCTGCCGACCAAGCTGGTGCCGAAGGCGAGCGCTCAGGCGGTCAACCGGGTGGCGGCTGGCGCGTCCAGTCGGGCTATCCGGCTGACCGCCAAGGATAGCCGGGTGCAGGTGCCCGCCAAGTTGCTGCGCCCCCGGGTGAAGATCTTCAAGGCGTCACAGCAGAAGCCATCAGCCACGATCAGGGTGCGCCGCCGCCCTATCCCCTTGATCAAGGTGGGGGCCGTCCAGCAGCGCCTGGTGCGCTATCGGCAGAGCGCCTTCACGGGGATTGGGGACATGCAGGTCGGTCGTCATCGTGTGCCTGGTGGCTTCATCGCTGACGGTGGCCAAGGCTTTGGCGAATACCGGCGGGGAGGTGGCTATGCGGCCACCAAGCTCAAGAGCTGGCAGATCTTGCGCCGGGTCGGCAAAGGCCGTCATGCCCTGGAGGTGATGCGGATCCCGCTGGTGACCCCGATCACCGAGCACTATGAACGGGAATCAAAAGCAGGGATGGCCCGTGACATGCCCCGCGAAATGCAGCGGGCACTGTTGCGTCAGCTTCAATTGACCTTCAAATGAGGATAGGATTCTGATCTTCACGCAAGGAGAGTTCATGATAATCCTGAAAATTGTGGTTGCCCTGGTGATGCTGGCATTGATCGCCATTGGCACCTTTCAGGGCGGCTGGCTGGGATTTGTCATCACAGTCGGCATGACCCTTATCCTCAATGGCATGTTCAACCGCTGGGACGCCAAACGGCAAACCCCATCACGATAACCCGCTTCGGCGGGTTTTTTATTGGACCCAATATGACAATTCGAACCGACATCCGGGCGGCCCTGGCCGAACGGGTGCGAACCTGTGTGCCCGATCTGCGTGAGGTTTACCCCTCCCGCCCGGTGGACGTCGCCGCCGAAGACCTGCCCCTGGCGTTCTGCTACTTCCTGGAAGGGGGCGATGGTGA
>NZ_JAGKRH010000164.1:7674-10212 GCF_017939245.1 Aeromonas sp. PrichA-15
CTGGATGTGGAGAGCGAGCAGGCCCTGCTGATGGTCTCCCTCTATGTGGCCGAAACCAACCAGGCGGACGCCGATCTGGACGAGCTGGCTGAGAAGCTGGCGCCGCTGTCTGGGGACGATCTCAGCGGGCTGCTGCTGGAAGGGCTGGCCTCGGCGGGCTGGCAATACGGTGTAGATGATCGGGGCACTGGCCTTATGTCTCTGACCCTCAATTTTAACGCGACCTGGAGCAAACCCTGATGACTGATGCAACCAAGCCGGTGAAGGGCGCCGGTACTCAATTTTTCATGGCTGCCGCTGCTGGCGCCGATAAGCCGGACCCCACCACCGGCAATGCGGTTATCCGTTTGGCTGATGTCAAAGAGCTGACGCCGCCCGAGATGAGCGCCGAAGAGCAAGAAGATGCGTACCTGGACGCGCCGGACCCTCAGTGGAAAGAGAAAACTGCCGGTCAAATCGACCCGGGTCAGCTCTCGATCACCCTGGCCTGGAAGCCTGCGGAAGCAACCCAGAAACAACTGGTGAACCTGCTGGCCCAAGCCCCTCGCTGGTTTTTCATCAAGTACCCCAATGGGGCGTGGGATGGCTTCTATGGCTTTGTCAGCAGCGTTGGCAAGGCCGTCCCGGCGAAAGAGACCATCACCCGTTCGGTAAAAATCTCCCTCTCTGGCCGTCAATCCCCGGCAGAGACTGACTGGAACCCTGCCGCATGACCGAGCCACACATTGATAGCCGCACCATCAAGCTGCGGACCCCCCGTGGCTTGGAGTCTGATGTCACTGTGCGGGCGCTGACGGCCCTGCAACTGTTCGACTACCAGACCTATCTGGCGGACGTCGAGTGGCCTGCCCAGCCCCCGGAAGGGGATGACAAGGCCGCCCATAAATACACCCTGCAGGTGCAGAGGGTGGTCTATGAGCTGAACGCCACCATGGCGGCGTTTGGCTTGCAGTACCTGCATCCGGCGGAATCTATCGAGGAAGTCAAAGCCCGGGTGATCCGTTCCTACCCCTTGCCCGATCACATCATGCGTCTGGCCCTGGCGGTCAAGGAGCTGAGCGGCCTGGCACAACCACCTGCCGCCGAGGAAGAGAAAACGGCGCAAGAGGGTGACTCGAAGGAGCCAGCCGACCCAAAAAAGGCTTAGCGGCTGAAAAGGCGTTCATCCTGAGCCTGGCCCGCCAGTTTGGTCGAGCAGACTGGCGGCGCTGGCTGAGCGAGTTTTCGGCTGCTGAGTACCTGGACTGGGTGGCTGATTTCTCAAAGCACCCGACCGATTATCGGATCCGCCAATACGAAACCGGCCAGATCTGCGCCCTGCTGTTGAATGTCCACCTCAAGGCAGAGCACTGGGTCAGTCCCTCAGAATTTTTCTATAACCGCCCCGAACCCGTGGTGGTTGAACAAAGTGACGAGGAGATCGCCAACTTGGCCGCCTTCATCCCGGGAGTAGAGAGAACCTATGTCATCGACCCAGATTGCTGACCTTCGGGTGCTCCTCAGCGCGGATCTCTCGTCCTTGCCTGCCGATGTCCGCTCCGCTGCGAACGTGCTGAAAAGCTATGCTGCCGACGCCAAGAGTGCCGAAGACTCGACATTCAATTTTGGTCGCTCGTTCAATGAAACGGCAGATCTGCTGTCTCACAAATCCGTTGCTATCGTGCAAGGGTTCAGCGTCGTCCAAGGTGCCGTGTTGGGCCTGGTCGGGACGGCGGTGGGGCTGGCTGCATCCGTCAGTGCGTTGGCCCAGCAAGGGCGCGAGCTGGAGCAAATGTCGCTCAAGGCGGGGGTGTCCGTTGAGAAGATGCAAGAGCTTGCCTATGCCACCGAGCAATACAATGTCAGCGGCGACAAGCTGGCTGACATGCTCAAGGACGTACAGGACAAGCTCGGTGACTTCTCGGCCACCGGTGGCGGCGAGTTCAAGGACTGGATGGAGAACATCGCCCCCAAAGTGGGGCTGACCGTCTCCAAGCTGCAACAGATGGCGGGCCCGGAGGCATTGATCGCCGTCCAGAACGCCATGGATGCGACCAACGTCAGCGCCTCGGAACAGGTGTTCTACCTGGAGTCTATCGCCAATGACGTCTCCACGCTCCAGCCCCTGCTGCGCAACAACGGCGCCGAACTTCAACGCCTGACCGGGCACTATCGAAACCTCAACGTCGCCCTGTCACAGACCGACATCACCCAGCTCAAAGAGATGGACCAGAAGCTCAAGGATGTGAGCCTGCGGCTGCAAAGCTCATTCGCCCAAGGCGTGCTGGGAGCATCGGATCAAATCGACTGGCTGACCGAAAAGCTCGGCTATGCCGTCAGCTACTGGGGGACGCTGCTCGATAGCTGGGCGGACAACCCACGCACGGTTGATGGAATGAGCCGTCGCCTCGGCAACCTGCGTGAAGAACTCAAGGATCTGGATGACCAGATCAAAGAGACGTCGGAGCAAAAGGCATTCGGCGGCGTCGGCTTGATCGATGCCATCTTGGGCGATACGGCGGGCCGTTCTGCCCTGCCTGAGCTCCAGCAGCGCCGCGC
>NZ_JAGKRH010000165.1:0-310 GCF_017939245.1 Aeromonas sp. PrichA-15
CTGATTTTGCCCGGACGTTGCGCCCCGGCTGGCTGGTCGTGCCCGCTGCTGATTTTGACATGCTGGCAACCTTCAAATCCTCAATGACGATCATCGCGTGGTTTTTGCTGATAGTCGTTGTGACCTTGTGAAGGTAATCGCGGCGGCTATTGGCGATATGTGAATGCAGCCGCTGGATCTTGGCTTTTTGTTTCTTCCAGTTGCTGCTGAACTTTACCTTTTTGCTCAACTGGCGTTGGAGCCTTGCCAGCTTGGTCTGATTGGTTTTGAAGCTGTTGACGGGCTCAAACACCGTGCCATCTGACAGGGT
>NZ_JAGKRH010000166.1:0-5944 GCF_017939245.1 Aeromonas sp. PrichA-15
CACACATCGGCGCACTGTTTGAACAGCCACTCGAGCGGCTGTTTGCCGAGTCGCTGACGGGCCTGAGACAGGGCACTGTCCGCGAGCAAGGCATCATTGGCCAACCCTTCTGCACAGATGTTGAGGCGCCGAGCGACCTCGGAGATAGGCTCATTGCGGAAAAAGGCCATCCCCACGACGAGCCACAAGACCATATCAGAAGGTAAGCGGCGTCGGCGGATAGTGGCCTTTTCAGACAAGGCGGCAGCGGCAGTAATCCATTCGTCGGGAATATGGTCGGCAAAAATGGCCAGCCGAGCCAGCATGTCGCCAGATGCCTCAACAACATCGTTCAGATCGTTTGCAATAGACATAAAAAAATCCGGAACCAGTGATTGGTTCCGGATTGTCCTACAGCAGAAGGATCGGTCAATGGATCCTTAACTGATCAGCATTGCCATACCAGCGGGCTCTTCTTTCGTCAGGACACGCTGGACAGGCTGGTCTTCGGCATTCGCAAGGTGTTGCAGGGGGAGTACTGGATCCCGCGCCACCTGCTGTGCGACCTGGTGGACTACTACCGCAAGGGGAGCGGGCAACCTCAGCGTCAGCAGACGCTGCTGACCGCCCGCGAGCAGGAGATCGTGCGTCACCTGATGACGGGGGCCTCCAACACCGAGATCGCCGACAGCCTGTTCGTGAGCGAACACACCGTCAAATCCCATCTCTACAACGTCTTCAAGAAGCTGAACGTCAAGAACCGGTTGCAGGCGGTGAGCTGGGCCAAGGAGTATCTCTGAGGAAGGGGCACGGAAGGAAAGACTGTCTATTCATCCAGTAGTCTCTATGCCATACTGGCCCGCTCTGGTTCCCGTATCGAGCGCGCAACAAGATGGAAAAAATCGTGATCCGGGGTGCCCGCACCCACAACCTCAAGAACATCAACCTGATCCTGCCACGTGACAAGCTGATCGTGGTGACCGGCCTGTCCGGTTCGGGCAAATCCTCCCTGGCGTTCGATACCCTCTATGCCGAGGGGCAGCGCCGCTATGTGGAGTCGCTCTCCGCTTATGCCCGCCAGTTCCTCTCCCTGATGGAGAAGCCGGACGTGGACCACATCGAGGGGCTGTCGCCTGCCATCTCCATCGAGCAGAAGTCCACCTCCCACAACCCGCGCTCGACCGTCGGCACCATCACCGAGATTTACGACTACCTGCGGCTGCTGTTCGCCCGGGTCGGGGAGCCACGCTGCCCGACCCACGCCATTCCGCTCGCGGCCCAGACCATCAGCCAGATGGTGGATCAGGTGCTGGCCCAGCCCGAAGGCGCCAAGCTGATGCTGCTGGCCCCCGTGGTGCGCAACCGCAAGGGGGAGCACACCAAGCTGCTGGAGAACCTGGCGGCCCAGGGTTACATCCGCGCCCGCATCGACGGCGAAGTGTGCGATCTGTCGGATCCTCCCGCCCTGGAGCTGCACAAGAAGCATACCATCGAGGTGGTGGTGGACAGATTCAAGGTGCGCGATGACCTGGCCCTGCGCCTGGCCGAATCGTTCGAAACGGCGCTGACTCTCTCCGGCGGCATCGTGCTGGTGGTGCCGATGGACGGGGAGGATGGGGTTGCCCCCATGACCTTCTCCGCCAACTTCGCCTGCCCCGAGTGCGGTTACTCCATGTCGGAGCTGGAGCCCCGGATCTTCTCCTTCAACAACCCGGCGGGGGCCTGCCCCACCTGTGACGGTCTCGGGGTGCAGCAGTATTTCGATCCCGCCAAGCTCATCCATGATCCGGGCCAGAGCCTGGCCGGCGGCGCCATCCGTGGTTGGGACAAGCGCAGCTTCTACTACTTCCAGATGCTCAAATCCCTGGCCGATCACTACAAGTTTGACCTGGAGACCCCCTGGGAGGATCTGCCGCTCAAGACCCAGGAGGTGATCCTGCGTGGTTCCGGGCGCACCGAGATCGAGTTCCGCTACATGAATGACCGCGGCGACGTGGTGGTGCGCAAGCACCCGTTCGAGGGGATCTTGCACAACATGGAGCGCCGCTACCGGGAGACCGAATCCAACGCGGTGCGGGAAGAGCTGGCCAAATACATCGCCAACAAGTCCTGTACCAGTTGCGGTGGCAGCCGACTGCGGGAAGAAGCCCGCCACGTCTTCGTGGACAATCGCAACCTGCCCGCCATCGCCGAGCAGTCCATCGGCGATGCCCTGGCCTTCTTCGAAGGGTTGAACCTGTCCGGTCAGCGTGCCCAGATAGCGGACAAGATCCTCAAGGAGATCGTCGAGCGGCTCGGCTTCCTGGTGAACGTCGGCCTCAACTATCTGAGCCTGTCGCGCAGCGCCGAGACCCTCTCCGGTGGCGAGGCGCAGCGGATCCGGCTGGCCAGCCAGATCGGGGCTGGCCTGGTGGGGGTCATGTACGTGCTGGACGAGCCCTCCATCGGCCTGCATCAGCGGGACAACGAGCGGCTGCTCAAGACCCTGACTCACCTGCGTGATCTCGGCAACACCGTGATCGTGGTGGAGCACGATGAGGATGCCATTCGCCTCGCCGACCATGTGCTCGAC
Source organism: Aeromonas sp. PrichA-15 (assembly GCF_017939245.1). Classification (NCBI taxonomy): domain Bacteria; kingdom Pseudomonadati; phylum Pseudomonadota; class Gammaproteobacteria; order Aeromonadales; family Aeromonadaceae; genus Aeromonas; species Aeromonas sp. PrichA-15. Next base: position 2,552 of record NZ_JAGKRH010000166.1, read on the forward strand.
ATCGGCCCGGGGGCTGGCGTGCACGGCGGTGCCATCGTCGCCCAGGGGACGCCGGAGGAGATCATCGCGAACCCCGAGTCCCTGACCGGTGACTACCTCTCCGGGCGCAAGCAGATCGCCATCCCGGCCGAGCGCACCCCGCTCACCGGCAAGTGGCTGAAATTGAAAGGGGCTAGCGGCAACAACCTGCGCAACGTCAACCTGGATCTGCCCATCGGAGTGATGACCTGCGTCACCGGCGTCTCCGGTTCCGGCAAGTCGACCCTGATCAACGACACCCTGTTCCGCATCGCCCACCGCGAGCTGAACAAGGCCACCGAGTCCACGCCTGCGCCCTATCGCAGCGTCGAAGGGCTGGAGCATCTGGACAAGGTGGTGGATATCGACCAGAGCCCCATCGGCCGCACCCCGCGCTCCAACCCGGCCACCTACACCGGCCTGTTCACCCCGATCCGCGAGCTGCTCTCCGGCACCCAGGAGGCGCGTTCCCGTGGCTACCAGCCGGGCCGCTTCTCCTTCAACGTGAAGGGGGGGCGCTGCGAGGCGTGCCAGGGGGACGGGGTCATCAAGGTGGAGATGCACTTCCTGCCGGACGTCTACGTGCCGTGCGACGTCTGCAAGGGCAAGCGCTACAACCGCGAGACCCTGGAGGTGAAGTACAAGGGCAAGAACATCCACGAAATCCTCGAGATGACGGTGGAAGATGCCCGTGCCTTCTTCGATCCGGTGCCGGCGGTGGCGCGCAAGCTGCAGACCCTGATGGACGTGGGCCTCTCCTACATCCGGCTCGGTCAGTCCGCCACCACGCTCTCTGGCGGCGAGGCGCAGCGGGTCAAGCTGGCGCGGGAGCTCTCCAAGCGGGACACCGGCCAGACCCTCTACATCCTGGACGAACCGACCACGGGGCTGCACTTCCACGATATCCAGCAGTTGCTCAAGGTACTGCACCAACTGCGGGATCGGGGCAACACCATCGTCATCATCGAGCACAACCTGGACGTCATCAAAACCGCCGACTGGATCGTCGATCTGGGGCCTGAGGGGGGCGCCGGTGGTGGCCGCATCCTGGTAACGGGGACGCCGGAACAGATCAGTCGTTGCGAGGATTCTCATACGGCCCGCTTCCTGGCACCTCTGCTGGCCAGATAAAGCGTTCAATAATTGTGACAAGGGGCCCTGGACCCCTTGTTTTTATTGTGGTAATTCAGTGACCTCTCGGCGGGCCTATCCTCCATACTTGGGGCAAGCCCCTTCCCGCTTCGCATTGCCATTCAAAGGATATTGGCGCCCATGGCTCAACCGTCCCGCTCCATCGACCATCTGCTGGCCTACTCCATGTTTCCGGTCTGGGCCGGAGCCATCCTGATGCTGCTCATCGTGATCGCACTGGCCCAGGTGCCGGCGGCGCAGCGGGTCGAGGAGCGGCGGATGGAGGAGCACCTGCAGCGGGTGATCAGGGCGGTGCAGAACGACATCGGCGCCATGAATGCTTTTACCCGGGACTGGGGGATCTGGGATCAGAGCTACCATTTTCTGGCCCACCCCAACCAGGCCTACATCAACTCCAATCTGCTGGTCGACACCCCGATGCGGGACTTTGAACTCAACGTGTTGAGTTACATGGATTTGCAGGGTTCGGAGATCTGGACCCGCACCCTGTTGCCAGACGCGCCGGACACGGATACCACCCTGTTGCCCTCCTTTCTGGACGATCTCAAGCTGCAGCTGCTGCGCGAGTCACGGCAGGCGGGCATCAGCAGCCTGAGTGGCGTCAGGCGCTCACAGTGGGGACCGCTCATCTTTTCGCTGCAGCCGGTGACAGATACCCTCGGCAGCGTCAAACCCAACGGCTATCTGCTGGCGACTCGCTGGCTGGACAAGCGCTATCTGCAGGATCTGGGGGAACGGACCGCGCTCACGCTGACCATAGCCCAGCCAAGAACGCGCGAGTATCTGGGCTCCTTCAAACCGCTCGGACCGCACATGAGCTACCGGCTGGTCGATCTCGGGTTGCAGCAGGTCAGAGGGGAGGGGTTGCTGCTCGACAACGACGGCGAGCCTGTATTGACCCTGATCGTGGACGAGGAGCGGGACGTGTTGCTGGGGGCGATGGAGGGGGCGATCTGGACCTTCATCGGCATGCTGCTGATAAGCTTCGCCTGCATTCTGATGGCTCTGGCCCGGCTGCGGGCCATCGTGCTGGGGCCGATCGGCGAGCTGGTGGGGGCGCTGCACCAGTTTACCGAAAAGCAGGATGCGAGCGTGCTGCCCATCATCGACAGCAGCCAGGAGATGGCGCTGCTCAGCCGCAAGTTCCGCGAGATGGCGGCCAGGATCAACCTGCATCACAGTGCCCTGCAGGCCCACTCCTCCCGCATGGAGGTCGCTGCCTATACGGATCCACTGACTCATGCCTTCAACCGCCGTTATCTCGATGAGTGGTTGCTGAACCGCCAGGATCCGGCGGCAGGCTGGGTGCTGGTGATCCTGGATCTGGATCACTTCAAACGGGTCAACGATCGCTTCGGCCACGACATCGGCGATCTGCTGTTATGTCAGCTGGCCGAACTGCTGCGAGGGACGCTGGATGAGGAGGAGCCGCTGATCCGGCTGGGTGGCGAGGAGTTCATGCTGTTGCTGGCCAGAGAGGAGCCAGGACAAGTGGCGGAACGGATCGAGCGCCTGCGCCGCAAGATCGCCGACTGCCGTTTCGGGCGGGAGGAGCTGCCGCTGCGCATGACCGTCTCGCTGGGATTCTGCGATTACCCTCTGCATGCGGAGCTGGAGGACTCTTTCTGGAGTCTGAGTTTCAAGCTGGCGGACATGGCCCTGTACCGGGCGAAACAGGAGGGCCGGGATCGCTGGCGTGGATACAGCGGCGAGCTGGGGCGGGCACAGTGGAGGTTGAGCCCGGAGCAGCTGGCGGAAGGGGAGTGGCTGTTGTGCCAGGCCTCCCACGCCAACCAACCGGTCTAATGGGTCAGGATCAACAAGGCCATGCCGAGCACGAAACCCAGCAAAATAAACAGAAAAGAGCCAATGCCCCAGATGGCTGCCAATATGGCTACTATTTTGTCCCTTCTGGTTTGTGGTTTCATAAAGAATTATTTACAGCCCGGCTACATGGCCCGCAAAAATACTCTTGTTGGACGAGTGAAACAACCGTTTTCAGTCGTTTTTATCCGCAATAAGATATATGGAAATTATTTCTTATTGTTGTTGGTAAGGCGGGAAATCTATCCATTTCAGGCGTTGTTGATCAAATCCGTCGCTGGATGGCCGTTCCCCAACCCGTTGATACCACTCAATTCACTGGCTGGCGAACAGGCATACCAAGCCCTATCAGCTTGTTCATCACCTTCACGCCAGCCAGGATTTCGCCCACCTGGGCGT
>NZ_JAGKRH010000167.1:0-8419 GCF_017939245.1 Aeromonas sp. PrichA-15
TTGCGCTTTGGTGGCATCCATGAATATCGACTGGGAGAAGCTCCGCCACAAGTAACGGAGCTAACAGGAGACCAGCAGATCATTTTGGAGGTATTGGGTGAGCGCTATCGGCAAATTTATTCCTAAATCAGGTGCGGAATGTCGGTAAGATGCCTCTTCAATAAAAATAAGAATTAGGAGTTCGGGTGTGAAGGCATTAGAGAAAGAAAGGATATCGCCCTATATCAGCCAGTTATACGAGTGCGGTATTAATGATTCTGACATTAAGCTTGTCGTGGACCAATTTCGTGCCGACGTTTCCTGCAGTTCATCCCTGTTTTTATTGCGGGATGATGACAAGAGCGACGGAATAAAGCTTTTTTCCAGCGGTCTGACCGAGGCCCAGCAGCAGTTTTACCTGCAACATCATCGCCAGGATGTGTGGTTCAACCATTATCTGGATAAAGGGTGCAAGGGGATCGTCAGCGCCAACAGCATTTCAAGCTCGGTGGGCCTGCTGGCAAGTTTCGGCGCCCAATTCGCCGCCGGCGGCGTCTGCCAGGTCAAAGGGCGTGGGCTGAGCAGCCTGTGCAGTTACCGTGGTGCAGCGCAAGATGATTTCAGCAGTCGCGACCTCACCTCGCTCTCGGAAATCTATTCCGGACTGGCGGCCTGGAGCCACCATTATTGGAACTTGCTGGCCCTGGAAACCCAGAACTATCAGTTGCAACAGCTGGTGAAAAACCATAATAAGCCCAGCGCCATCATAGACGACAAGGGGCATATTCATTATTCCAATGTGGCCTTCAACCGTATCGCCGATGAAAATGTGGAATTGCGGGCCATCAATGGCATTTTCTCTTTGCAGAATAAGGAGCAGCAACGTCAGCTCAAGGAGATCCTCAATGGCTTTGCCTATTTGCTGCCCGGCGCCAGCGCCTATATGTCCATTCCCCGTCAGCCTAACCTGCGCCCGCTGCTGGTCCAATGCACCCTGATGAGCGGACTCAGCCGCTTTGAACGCTATGTGGAAGTGGTGCTGCGTGACCCCGAGCACGCCTTCAATCCTGACATTGAAGCGCTGGCCAGCCTCTATCCCCTCACCATTGGCGAGAAGGAGCTGCTGGTGCTGATGAGCAAGGGTTACAGCAGCAACGACATCGCGGAGCTGCGCGGTGTCAAGGTGGAAACCGTGCGCTCCACCCTGAAAGGGGTGTTCAAGAAGACCGGCTGCCACAGCCAGAACGAGCTCTTGCTCTTGCTGCAATCCATCTCCTGATCCACGCGGACTATGCTTGGAGTGAGCTGGACATAGTGCCCGGCTCTTGCCTCCCCTCGGGAGGCTCGTTGGGGGAAAGCGTCATGGAATCACTCAAGGCAAAGGACTACATGCAGACCAAGCCCATCATCTTCAGCGCAGAGATGATGGTACAGGCGGCGGTGGAAAAATTTCTCAACAGTCATCAGTTGGGCGGCCCCGTAGTGGACAGCCAGGGACATCTGATTGGCTGGGTCTCCGAGCAGGATTGCATTGCCGTCATGTTGAAAGAGGCCTACCACTGTGAACAGGTGGCCCAGGTCAGGGATGTGATGCGCAAGGAGGTGCTGGCAGTCGGCCCCGACACCAGCATCCTGGATCTGGCGGAGATGATGATGGGTCAAAAGCCCAAGATCTATCCTGTGGTGGAGGAGGGGCGCCTGCTCGGGGTCATCAACCGCCACAATGTGATGCAGGCCATCCACGCCCAGCTTGGCACCTGTTTCGTGCATCAGGCCAGAGTCTGAATGGTGTTGTCTGGTTGTTTTCAAAGAGCAGGCTCCGGCCTGCTCTTTTCATCCGTGACGGTCATGACGCCTCCGGCTTGATGTGCTGGCGCGGCGCTTTAAGGCTTGCACCGCCCAGCCTCGCTCTTTAGGATCTCCCCCAGCTATCGATATGGCCCTTGATGGGCACTCTTTTAAGGAATTCGTACCTTGTCTCTCTCTATCGAGGCGCTGCGCCGCCGTCTTACCGCCTGCATGAATCTCGACGCCCGCCGTCTCTCCAGTCGACTGCACGGGGTCAAGAAGCTGCCGGAAGCCAAGCAGGCTGCCGTGCTCGAAACCATCGCCGCTGACCTGGATGTGGCACAGACGCGCTATCAGTCCCGTCTGGCGGGCGTGCCTAAGGTCACCTATCCGGACAATCTGCCAGTCAGCCAGAAGCAAGGGGAGATCGCCAAAGCCATTGAAGAGCATCAAGTGGTGATCATCGCCGGCGAAACCGGTTCGGGCAAAACCACCCAGATCCCCAAGATCTGTCTGGCGCTCGGGCGTGGGGTCAAGGGCTTCATCGGCCACACCCAGCCGCGCCGTCTGGCGGCCCGTACCGTCGCGGCCCGTATTGCCGAGGAGATGGAGTCCGAGCTTGGCCACTACGTGGGTTACAAGGTGCGCTTTACCGATCAGGTGAGTGAGCAGACCCACATCAAGCTGATGACCGACGGTATCCTGCTGGCCGAGATCCAGAACGACCGGATGCTGACCCAGTACGACACCATCATCATCGATGAGGCCCACGAGCGCAGCCTCAACATCGACTTCATCCTGGGCTATCTCAAACAGCTGCTGCCAAAGCGCCCCGATCTCAAGGTGATCATCACCTCGGCCACCATTGACCCCCAGCGCTTCTCCCGCCATTTCAACAAGGCGCCGGTGATAGAGGTCTCTGGCCGCACCTATCCAGTAGAGGTGCGCTACCGCCCGCTCACCAGTGATAAAAGTGAAGGACTGGAAGAGCGTGACGAGCTGCAGGGGATCTTCGATGCGGTGGAAGAGCTGGCCCGCGAAGGGCTGGGGGACATCCTCATCTTCATGAACGGCGAGCGGGAGATCCGCGATACCGCCGATGCCCTGCGCAAGCTCAATCTGCGCGACACCGAGGTGCTGCCGCTCTACGCCCGCCTCTCCAACGCCGAGCAGAACAAGGTGTTCCAGCAACATGCCGGACGGCGCATCGTGCTCGCCACCAACGTGGCGGAGACCTCGCTGACGGTGCCGGGCATTCGCTATGTCATCGATCCGGGCACCGCTCGCATCAGCCGCTACTCCTGGCGTACCAAGGTGCAGCGCCTGCCCATCGAGCCGGTATCCCAGGCCAGCGCCAACCAGCGTAAAGGGCGCTGCGGCCGGGTGGCGGACGGTATCTGTATCCGCCTCTACTCGGAGGAGGATTTCAATAGCCGTCCCGCCTTTACCGACCCCGAGATCCTGCGCACCAATCTGGCCTCCGTCATCCTGCAGATGCTGGCGCTCGGCCTTGGCAACATGGAGGCCTTCCCGTTCGTCGAGCCGCCTGAGTCGCGCCATATCAAGGACGGTCTGACTCTCTTGAAAGAGCTGGAGGCGGTGCGCGAGTTACCAGCAAACGGCGATCGCGAAGCCAAGCTGCAGCTGACCGAGACCGGTCGCCAGCTCTCGCGCATCCCTCTTGATCCGCGTCTGGCGAAGATGGTGATCAGTGCGGCGCAGACCGGTTGCCTGAGCGAGGTGATGGTGATCACCGCCGCCCTCAGCATTCAGGATCCCCGCGAGCGGCCCATGGAGAAAAAGCAGGCCGCCGACGAGCAGCACAGACGTTTTGAAGACAAGGATTCCGACTTCCTCGCTTTTGTTAACCTCTGGAACTATCTTAAAGAGCAGCAGGATGCTCTTGGCAGCAACCCGTTTCGCCGCATGTGCCAGAAGGAGTTTCTCTCCTATCTGCGGGTACGCGAGTGGCAGGACATTCACTTCCAGCTGCGTCAGACGGTCAAGGAGCTGGGCTTCAAGGCCAACCAAGAACCGGCAGACTTCAAGACGGTGCACTGCGCGCTGCTTACCGGTCTTTTGAGCCATATCGGCAACAAGGATCTGGAAAAGCCCGAGTTTCTCGGGGCCCGCAACGGCCGCTTCCACCTCTTCCCGGCCTCCGGTCTGTTCAAAAAGCCGCCCAAGTGGGTGATGGCCGCCGAGCTGGTGGAGACCTCGCGCCTCTACGCCCGCATCAACGCCAAGATTGAACCGGAGTGGGTGGAGCCGCTGGCAGGTCACCTCATCAAGCTGCACCACAGCGACCCTCACTGGTCGAAGAAAAACGGTGCCGTGATGGCCAAGGAGAAGGTGACCCTCTATGGTCTGACTCTGGTCAACGAGCGCACCATCAACTTCAGCCGCATCGATCCGGCGCTGTGCCGCGAGCTGTTTATCCGCCGCGCCCTGGTGGAGGGGGATTTCGAGACCCGCCACCGTTTCTTCAGCGATAACCGCAAGCTCCTGGCCGAGGTAGAGGCGCTGGAGCACAAATCCCGTCGGCGCGATATTCTGGTGGATGATGAGGACTTGTTCCGCTTCTACGATGCCCGTTTGCCGGAAGATGTGATTTCCGCCCGCCACTTCGACAAGTGGTGGAAGGAGGCGCAAAAGCAGGATCCCGAGCTGCTCAACTTCGAGAAAGAGATGTTGATGAAGGGGGATGCGGCCCACATCAGCGATCTCGACTACCCCAACTTCTGGCAGCAGGGGCGCCTCAAGCTCAAGCTGACCTATCAGTTCGAGCCGGGGGAGGCGGCGGATGGCGTGACCCTGCATATCCCGCTGCCGCTCCTGAATCAGGTGGAGGTGAAGGGGTTCGAGTGGCTGATCCCCGGGCTGCGTCACGAGTTGTTGGTGGCCCTCATCAAGTCGATGCCCAAGCCGATGCGCAAGAACTTCGTGCCGGCCCCCAATTATGCCGATGCGTTGCTCGCCAGTATCAACCCCGAGCAGGGGCCGCTGTTGGACGAGATGGAGCGTCAGCTGCGCCGCATGACCGGCGTGACCGTGCCCCGTGAATCCTGGGATTGGGCTGCGGTGCCCGATCACCTGAAACTCACCTTCCGTGTGGTGGACGACAAGCACAAGAAGGTGGCGGAAGGCAAGGATCTGGAGGCATTGAAAGAGTCGCTGCGCGGCAAGGTGCAGGAGACTCTGTCACAAGTGGCGGACGATGATATCGAGCAGTCTGGCCTCACCCTGTGGAGCTTTGGCGAACTGCCGCAAGAGTACAGTCAGAAGCGCGGTGGGTTCGAGGTGAAGGCCTATCCGGCGTTGGTAGACGAGAAAGATTCGGTCGCCATCCAGCTGGTGGAGAGCCCTGTGGTGCAGCAGCAGCTGATGTGGGCAGGCCAACGCCGGCTGGTGCTGCTCAACGTGCCATCTCCCATCAAGTATCTGCAGGAGAAGTTGCCCAACAAGGCCAAGCTCGGGCTCTATTTCAACCCGTTTGGCAAGGTGGCCGAGCTGATTGACGACTGCATCGCCTGCGGCTGCGACAAGCTGATTGAGCAGCACGGCGGCATGGCTTGGGACGAGGCCGGTTTCGAGGCGCTCAAGGAGTATGTCCGCGCCGAGCTCAACGATGCGGTGGTGGAGGTGGCCAAACAGGTGGAAGCCGTGCTGACCCTCTCCCATGAGATCAAGAAACGGCTCAAGGGCAAGATGCAGCTCGACACCGCCTTTGCCATGTCGGACATCCAGCAGCAGTTGGGTAACCTCATTCACAAGGGCTTTGTCACCGAGACCGGCTGGCAGCGGCTGCCTGACTTGCTGCGCTACCTGCGGGCCATCGAGCGGCGGCTCGAGAAGCTCGCCATCGATCCCAACCGGGATCGGGTCTACATGCTCAAGGTGCACAGCGTGGAGTCGGAGTACAAGGCACTGCTCGCCAAGATCCCCAAATCCCAGCTGATCCCGGCCGAGGTGGCCAATATCCGCTGGATGATCGAGGAGCTGCGAGTTTCCTTCTTCGCCCAGCAACTGGGGACGCCATACCCTATCTCGGATAAACGGGTGCAGAGCGCCATTGCCCAGTGCTAAGCTGCTATCTATCTGTTTTCTGAGCCATAGTGTGAAAGCAACGAGACGCCAAAGGGAAGGGAGGCCGTCATATGCTGGGGATCTGGTTGGGGGTGGCACTGGTCAACATCAGCGGGTATCAACCCATTGCGGAACAAACCTGGGTGCAGCTCAACCCGGAGTTCTATCCGGTGCAGCGCCCCGTGCCGCCCATTTTTGCGGCCTGGCGGGGCAATCAGTTTCCCCCACTTGAACAGAGAAAGAAGAATGGCCGCTGGCAGATCCTCTTTCCTGCCCGGCTGGTGCCCCCCTTCGATCTGTTCGAAGGGGAGGCCCAGCTCTCCAAGGCTTACCTGGCCAGGCTGAAGCGCATCGATGAGATGGCCTATGGAATGGCTCCCCACCAATCAGTACTGCAAGCCGCCTCCTCGGCCCCCTCGTTCGAAGTCCCGGGCGCTGTCGCCTTTGTCGCCGAGTTCTCCCTGCCCCGGGAGAGGAAGATGCGGATGCCTCTGGGGGAGCCCTTGCTCGCACGGCTTGGGGGGCTGGTCCCCACACAGGCCTTGGCAAGACAGGGAGATGCACAGCCCATGGCCACCGCAGATTCTGCCCCTGAGCAGGCGACCCTGATTCTTTCCGCCACGGCGGCAGGGGAGGCATCGCGGGTTTGTCATCAGGTGGCGCCGGGAGAAACCCTGTGGCGCATTGCAAGCCAGCTTCAGTCAAAGGAGGCCGGCGGCTCGGATACTTACAGTTATCTGCTGGCGCTGGTGCAGGAAAATCGTGACAGGATGGCCAAAGGGATCCAGGTACAGGCCGAGCAGCGCCTCTATTGCCCGAAAGCGCAGACTCTGGCGCAATTCGATTCCCTGAGCCCGGCCCAGCGACAGCAGCAGTTTGCCCGTCTGGAGCAGGGGCGCTAGGGGATGGCGAGAGGCGTGGTGGAGTGCCTCTTGGCCAAAGAGGAGTGACGCGGGTTCTTTCCTTGTATCCCCTCCGGGTCCGTGCTAGTATTCGCGCTCGTTTTGCGAGGTGCTGACCGGTCGCAGTCAACACCATACATTCATCTTAAAAGAGATAATCACTATGTCTTTCGTATTCCAAGCTGAAGTCCGTTCTGACCTGGGGAAAGGTGCGAGCCGCCGCCTGCGTCATGCTGACCTGGTTCCTGCCATCGTTTACGGTGCAGGCAAAGAAGCCGTGTCCGTTACCCTGGACCACAAGAAGCTGATCCTGGCCCAAGAGAAGCCGGAGTTCTACTCCTCCGAGCTGACCCTGGTCATCAACGGTGAAGAAGTCAAAGTGAACGTGAAGGCTATCCAGCGTCACCCGGTTCGCTACAAGCTGGTTCACCTGGATTTCGTTCGCGTCTAATCGACAACGAACTTTCCTGTGAAGAGGCCACCCAATCGGGTGGCCTCTTTGTTTTTACAGCAATATCCTGCTGTTTTCACCTATTCTGCTGCTTGTCCTGGCAGGTAGCTATCTGCTGGGCAATGCACTGATCGAGCGCGAGCTCTATCGCGTTCGCAGTGATGAGAGCACCTTCCTGGCGCTTGCCAGCGGCCGCCTTGACGGCGAGCTGGCGGTGCCGCTGCGCCATGTGCGCAGCATGTCGGAAGAACCCATCCTGCTCGAAGCGGCGGCTCGCAATGACCGTGACACCCTGGCCGTCCAGTTCACCATCCTGCTGAACCGCAATCCCGACTATGCCCAGGTGCGTTGGCTTGCCCCGGATGGCATGGAGCGGGTGCGCATCGATCGCCAGGGCCAGCATCTGTGGCGTGTGACGGACGACCAGTTGCAGAACAAGGGGGAGCGTTACTACTTTCGCGATGCCATGGCGCTGCCCTGGGAGCGGGTCTACGTCTCGCCGCTCGATCTCAACGTTGAACACGGGGTGATCGATCGCCCCTTCAACCCCATCTTAAATGCGAAAGGGGACTCCCTCCGACGTAGGTGGGAGGGGAATTTCGCCGGGGCGTCAGCCCCGCTGGTTTTGAATGTATTGCTTGATCACCTCTAACGGCGCACCGCCGCAAGAGCCCACAAAGTAAGAGCGTGACCAGAGTACGGGTTTGCTGTAAGCACCCCTCAAGTCCAGAAATTCATTACGCAGTCGCCTTGATGTGACCGCCTTTAACGAGTTCACCAGCACCGATAGCTGCACTGTTGGGCCGTACTCTATCAGCATGTGAACATGATCAGCCTCTCCGTCACACTCTTTCAGTTCCGCACCAAAATCTCTGCAAACCTCTGCCGCACACTGACCGAATGAAGCGTGATGCAGATCCCCCAGTATCGGTTTTCGATACTTGGTGATAAACACCAAATGTACGTGCAAAACGTAGGTCGCATGGCGTGATTTATTAATTTTAGTGAATTGCATTCTGTCACTCAATCGGGCTTAATAGATATGGCGATAATGCTACACACTGAGTGATAAATGCAAATTCTGAAAGCCTACAAGTTCCGACTCGAACCGACCGCCCAACAAGCGCAACGCCTGCGCCAGTTGGGCGGTTGTGCTCGTTATGTCTGGAATCACGGGCTGGCAGAGACAAAGCGCATTCTGGATGCTGGCGAA
>NZ_JAGKRH010000168.1:0-1432 GCF_017939245.1 Aeromonas sp. PrichA-15
TGCAAACTACCCGATGCACACGAGTGTGCTGGAAGGGGTGAACAACAAGATCAAAGTGATAAAGCGCATGGCATATGGATTTAGGGACTCAGAATACTTTTTTCTGAAAATCAAGGCGGCCTTCCCCGGAAAGCCGCGATGAACCCGTTTTTTATGGTGGGGATGAGGTGGCAGTGCGGTGGGCGGCGATCTGCGCCTCGCAAAAGCGCATCAGCTCCGGGTAGAAGTGCAGGAAGGCGTACTCGGCCTCGATCCAGCGAGCCTGATCCAGGGCGTGGAGCGCCTCCCCGAGCGGCACGGGGCGGCGCAGCCGACGACCGATGCCGTTGAGGGCCGCCCCCACCCCTTCCCGGTACAGGTAGGAGGCCAGCCAGTCCTGCTCGGCCATGTGCCGCAGGGCCATCGGCAGGCCCTGTGGCAGGCTGTGATGATCCAGGAGAAGTTGACCATAGCTCTGCGCCAGAAAGCGGGGCAGGGGGGCTGCGCTGAACCTCTGCCAGTGCTGGCTGAGCCAGTGATCGTAGAGCATGTCCACCACAATGCCGCCGAAGCGGCGCCAGGGGAGGGCGAAGCTCGCCACGGCGGCCCGATGGGCCGGGTGGGCATCGGTGAAGGCGTCTATCTTGCGGTGCAGCCAGATCCCCTCGTCGAAGTGGTCAGCCAGACCCGTCGGCAGCGGGCCCTTGATGAAGTCCCCCAGCAGGTTGCCGGTGAGGGAGCTGCCGGTATGGGCCGCCAGATGGAGGTGGGCGAGAAAATTCATGGGATGGGGCTCGCGTGCCTGGGCGTGAACGGGTGATCCGAGCCTAACGAATCGTGGCCGGATTGACCATGGGCAGGATGTTTCATCCCCAAGTCCCCTTGCCGGGCAAATTTGAGGCGTGGTAAGGTGCTTGCCATCTTTGTCACAGGACGCGACAAATCACCATGATGCGCAAAGCCAGAGGCTTTTTTCTGGCCTTCTATTTCAAGCCTTTCTATCTCTCCGAGTGGTTCGACGAATAGGTCGAGGCCCCGGAGCAGTTCATTGACGCCCATGGCGGCGTAATCCCGCTCATCTGCAATTTGCCGTTTGTTGGCCATCGCTTGCCTCTGCCTGCGATGCCTTGACCGCGCCTGTGCGCTTTTTATGTAATGGAGTACTCACGATGAAGACCACACTGACCCTGTCAGCTCTTGTTGCTGCCTGTCTGCTCGCCGCTCCCGTCACCGCCAAGGAGTGGAAGACGGTACGCTTTGGCGTGGAGGGGGCCTATCCCCCCTTCTCATGGACCGATGCGTCCGGAGAGATCGTAAGTATTCACCGGAACAGTATTGACACAGGAAAAATGAGACGATCGTCTCTTGATCCCACTTTCCTGCTTGCTTGATCCTGCTCCTTAGATACGCTCCCCCCATGAGCAAAAACACCATGCATTCCGCGGGAATGCCC
>NZ_JAGKRH010000169.1:0-5455 GCF_017939245.1 Aeromonas sp. PrichA-15
CTCAAACTTTCCGGGAGGACAGGCGTGAATGAAGTCGAGAGCTTGGTCGATACGCATAAAAAAATCCGAAACCCAACAAGGAGTTTCGGATTCTTACACAGCCTGAGGATCGGTCAATGGATCCTTAACTGATCGGCATTAGGCCCACTGGCCTCCCTCTTTTTTATCCGTACCGCTTACCCCTCCTGTACCTGGGGCAGGGCCTCCTGCTCGCGGTAGCGGCGGGCCAGCACGGCGCACACCATCAGCTGGATCTGGTGGAAGATCATCAGGGGCAGCACCATGACCCCGACGCTGGCGGCGGGGAACATGACGTTGGCCATGGGCACCCCGTTGGCCAGGCTCTTCTTGGAGCCGCAGAAGACGATGGTGATCTCGTCCGCCCTGTTGAAGCCGAGGCGACGGCTGATCCAGACGTTCCACCCCAGCACCAGCGCCAGCAGCACGCAGCTCAGCAGCACGATGCTGGCGAGATCATACCAACCGACCTGGTGCCAGATCCCCTGCACCACCGCCTCGCTGAAGGCCACATAGACCACCAGCAGGATGGAGCTCTGATCCAGCTTGCCGATGAGCGGGCGATGGCTGTCGACCCAGCCACCGATGAGGGGGCGCGACAGGTGGCCCACCACGAAGGGCAGCATCAGCTGCACCATGATGGCCTGAATGGAGTGCCAGGTATCGACCCCCTCCCCCTGCACATTGATCATCAGCCCCACCAGCACCGGCGAGAGGAAGATGCCGAGGATGCTGGAGGCCGAGGCGCTGCACACCGCCGCCGACACATTGCCCCCCGCCATGGAGGTGAAGGCGATGGCCGACTGCACGGTGGCGGGCAGGGCGCACAGATACAAGAAGCCGAGATAGATGGCCGGGCTCAGCCACTGGGGCACCAGCGGCGTGAGCAAGAGCCCCAGCAGCGGGAAGAGCAGGAAGGTGCTGGCCATCACCACCAGGTGCAGCCGCCAGTGGCCGAGGCCCGCCAGCAGGTTCTGGCGCGACAGCTTGGCACCATGCATGAAGAACAAGAGCGCCACCGCCAGCTTGGTCAACAGACCGAACCAGACGGCCACCTGCCCCTCGCAGGGGAAGAAGGAGGCCAGGGCCACCACGGCAATCAGCACAGAGGTAAAAGGATCCAGACGCACGGAGAGTCTCCAGAGAAAGCGCGTCCCGCACGGGATGGGGACGACAGGGCACGGGGAAGGCGTCATCAGGCGGCGACCCCGGATACGAAGGGACAAGCTTACCCCGAACACCCTGTGGTGCAAAGTTGAGCGGCAGCTTCATTTGTTTCATTTTGTTAAACGATAACGCGCATTCTCACAGCAAAACTAAACGATTTTGCCCCTCCGGCCCCGGATCCGGCCAACAAAAAACGGGCGACCAAGGCCGCCCGTCTCCTGTTTGCCACATGCCGGTCAGCGCTGGCTGGCCAGGGGGCCGCTGCCCGCTTTCTTCTCATTGCCACCTGACTTGCGGGCTTGGCGCTTCTCGAAGCGGGAGATCCACCAGTAGGCCAGCGCCGAGAAGACCGCGGTCATGAAGACGTTGATGAAGAAGGCGCGCACCAGATCCACCCCGGCCGGGAAGGCGGAGGCACTCATGCTCACCACGAAGATGGCGATCAATACAGACACCACGCCCATCCCGAAGGTGCGCGACCCCATGCGGAAGTCACGGGGGGTATCGTCATGTTTCCAGCGGAACACGAAGTAGGCCACCATGATGAAGATCGGCGGCAACATGGCGGTGCCGGCGGTGAGGTTGATGGCGGTGTTCATCATCTGCTGCACCGACTCGGAGCCGAAACCGTTGACCACCAGCATCGCGAACACGAAGACAAACTGCCACCAGGCGGCGCGCACCGGCACGCCGTGCTCGTTGAGCTGGGTGGTCTTCTCGCCGTAAACCCCCTGCGGGATCTCGGAGAAGTGGATCTTCACCGGTGCCGAGGTCCACATCATCATGGAGCCGAACATGGCGATGAACAGCACCACGCCGACGAAGCGGCCCACCAGCGCTTCGGAGAGCCCGAAATACTGCGCCATACCGGTGAAGATCTCCACCATGCCGCCGGCATAGGTGAGGCTCTCGCGCGGTACGAACACGTTCACCAGCAGGGAACCGACCGCATACATGGCACCGATGACGATACCGGCGCTGATGATCACCTTGATGAAGGACTTCTGGCCCCCCTTCACGTCATTAAGGTAGGCCGCCGCCGTTTCGGCACCGCCCGCCGCCTGGAAGATCCAGCACATGATGCCGAGGGTCGCCCAGTTGACGGTAGGGGTCATCGCCTCCAGCGTGATGGGCTGGGCCGGTACATGATCGCCACTCAAAGCCATCAGGGCGCCCAGCACATAGATGGCGAACAGGGCAAAGACGCTGTAGGCCACTATTTCGGCAATCTTGCCGAGCCAGCTCGCCCCCTTGGTGGAGATATGGGTCGCCGCCGCAAACAGCACGATGGAAATGACTGAGGTGACCATGGGCGAGAAGCTGTACTCATAGCCCAGCATGGCGTAGGAGGCGTAGGCGATGACGTTGGGCAGCAGGGAAACGAACCAGAACAGGTTCACGAACCAGTAGAGAAACGAGCCCAGATAGGCCATCCGGGTGCCGAGCGGTTTTTTAAGCCAGTCGTACATCCCCGACTCGGAGTTTTTATTGGCCGAGACGAACTCGGCGATGATGAAAACGAACGGGATGAAGTAGACGATGGTCGCCAGCAGGAAGATGGGGGCGGAGCTGAGCCCCAGCTCGATGTTGTTGTTGACGATGTTGCGCACGTTGAACACGGCGGCAAAGGTCATCGACAACAAGGCAAACTTGCCTATGGTGCCGCGTACGGATTCAGACATGGTGTCCTCCAGTGGACTTGCGCTCCCTGCGGGTAACGCTGTGACTCTGTGATGTGTTTGGCAAGGGTCTGTCGGCCCCGCGCTTTACTCTCTTGTTATGATCGGGCCGCGTGGACGGCCTCGCTGGTGAACCGGTGCAATCTCACCGCACCGGCTCGCAATATCATTCAGACGATCGGGGTGCCCGGCGCCATCGGCACCCGCGGCTGCAACAGCACGCTCTGGCTCTCGTCCGGGGTCTCGGCGCAGAGCAACATGCACTCGGATCGCTCACCGCGCATCCTGGTGGGCTTGAGGTTGGTCAGTACCACCACCTCGCTGCCCATCAGCTCCTCTTCGCTGTAGTAAGGCACCAGACTGGTGACGGTCTGCAGCGGCCGCTCGCCCCCTACGTCGATCTGGACGATGTAGAGTTTGTCGGCCCCGGGGTGGCGCACCACCTCCAGCACCTTGCCCACCTTCATCTCGACCCGTTTGAATTCGGCAAACTCGATCGTCTCGCTCATGCACTTTTCCTTTTCTGGTTCAACGGTTTGCGGGTGGCCAACGGCCACCCGGTTTGATGGGGTCATGACGGCTGGATGACGACCTGCGCCGCTGGCTCGGCCTCTTTCGCGCGCGCCTCGGCGCTGAGAGAGGCCTCGTAGCGGTTGTATTTCCACCAGGCGAAGCCGAGGAAAATCACGATCCCGCCGACGTTGTAGAAGACGATGGTCATGATGTCGGCGCCGGTCGGGAAGGTGGAGGCGAGGAAGCCCACCGAGAAGAGGACGATCAGCACCGAGACCACGGCGATGCCGGTGGAACGCGAGCCCATCTTGAAATCCCGCGGCAGGTGGTCGAGCTTCAGCCGCAGATTGAGGTAGGCCAGCATGATGAACAGCGGCGGCAGCATGGAGGCGGCAGCGGTCATGTTGATGACGGTGTTCATCAGCTCCTGCGCGGTGTTGGAGCCCAGAGTCGGGATCACCATCAGCGGCAGCACGATGAGGTACTGGATCCAGGCTGCGCGGGCGGGCACGCCGTGCTCGTTCAGCTCGACCGTCTTCTTGCCGAAGATGCCGGCCGGGATCTCGGAGAAGAAGATCTTCACCGGGGTCGCCGTCCACATCAACAGGGAGCCGAACATGGCGGTGAAGGAGACCAGCCCGACGAAACGGTTCATCAGGATCTCCGGCAGGCCGAAGTAGGCAGCCAGCCCCTCGAACACCTGCACCGAGCCGCCGGTATATTTCAGGGTGTCGCTGTGGACGAACACGTTGATCAACAGCGATGCGATGGAGTAGAGCACGCCGATAAAGATCCCGGCGACGATGATCACCTTCACGAATGACTTGGAGCCGCCCTTCACGTCATTGACGTAGACCGCCACCGACTCGGCGCCACCGGCTGCCATAAAGATCCAGGTGGTGATGCCGAGGAAGGCCCAGCTGAAATCGGGGACCATGGCCTCTACCGTGATGGGGTCAGCCGGTTGCACGCCGCCCACCAGTGCCGCACCCGCCAGCAGGATGTAGGAGAGGGTCAGCAGCAGCATCAGGGACGAGGTCACCGAGGTGATGGGGCCGAGCATCTTGGCGCCGTTGGTGGAGACATAGGTGGCAAAGGCAAACAGCACCATGCTCAATGCCGTGGTCGCCACCGAGGTGAGAATGTACTCGTAGCCGAGGAAGGCATAGGAGGCGTAGGCGATGACCCGCGGCAGCAGCGAGGTGAAGAAGAAGAGGTTCACGAACCAGTAGGTGTAGGCGGAGATTGGATTTGACCCCATAGATCCAGACACTTTTTCCCGCTTAGGGTTGTGATACCCGACTGCGCAGAAATTCCCGAGGTGAACGGTATCCCAAGGCGCTGTGCGGGTGGTGCTCGTTATAATGCTCAAACGCAATAGCCAAATTGCCTACCGCTGTTCGGCTATCCGGTTTTGGCATCATCTCGATATAGTCTCGCTTCATCGTCTTCACGAAGCTCTCCGCTATACCGTTACTCTGTGGGCTTCTCACTGCTGTCGTTCTGGGCTCCAACCCGATTTCTCGTGCAAACGCGCGGGTCTCATGGGCGCGATACGCCGAGCCATTATCAGTCAGCCACTCCACCGGTGATGCCGGCAACGAATCCCCAAAGCGACGTTCGACAGACCTCAGCATGACATCTTGCACAGTGTCACTATCGTAACCCCCAGTACTGGCCGCCCAGTCCAACGCCTCCCTATCGCAGCAATCCATGGCGAACGTGACACGTAGTTTTTCACCGTTATCACAGCGAAACTCGAAGCCATCTGAGCACCACCGTCGATTGCTCTCCTTGACGGCAACACGCCCCTTATGTGCCTGCTGGGCCAATGGTGCAGCTGGTTTTCTTTCCAGCAGCAAGCCATGCTCGCGCATGACGCGATATACCCGCTTAGCGTTTACCACAGGTTGTTCTGTTGCCTCAGACTGGCGCCGTAACAGCGCCCAGACCCGGCGATAGCCATAGGAGGGAAGCTCTGCCATCGCCTCCATGATACGGCCAAGTAAGGCTGCATCATCACGCTGGCGATGATGACGACCATCTTGCCAACCCGGTTTTCGATGAACACGAACGGA
>NZ_JAGKRH010000015.1:0-678 GCF_017939245.1 Aeromonas sp. PrichA-15
TGACGGTATAACCTGGCCAGAAGGAGGCAATATCAATATGATGCACGGCGACAGCAGGGTGATGGTGGTGGTGTGTTTGGAGACAGCCAGTTTACCAGCACCCTGTCTGTCAACTTCCACTTCCCCAAGATCCCGCGAAGAACCAAACTTAAAGCTCACCTCATTGGGCGCTCGCTGATGGGCTACGGCGGCCTGGCTGGCCTCCCGCCTGACCAGATTGTATCCAAGCAGCAATCCCCACAGCTCCTGATAGACCAAGTCCACTTTCTTGCTTCTCAGCGTGATGGCGTTGTGCTGCATCGCGCTTTTGATATCCCGGTATCCCAGCTCGATTTCCCAGCGCTCGTGGTACAGGGTCGCCACCTGAGCTGCGCTGAATCGCGCCACGGGCAGGGAGGTAAAGACCGTTTTCTCCTTGCCTGCCACCTCATAGGTCACTGCGCGAACTTGCCAGTGTGTCGGCAACGCCGGGTTTTTCTTGCGAGCCTGAGGCGAGACCGTCATTTGCAACAGACGGTCACCGTCGCCATAACGCTCAAGTTCCGTGTATACCAGCCCCTTGCGTTCCGGGATGAGCCAGTGACGGTCGGTGTCTTCGGCCTGAATACGCAGCAACAGGTCGGCACCGAAGAAGCCTTTATCCAGCAGGGTCACTGACTTGTCCGGCAATGAGTGAAT